>JAWXAV010000060.1:0-15889 GCA_034439695.1 Bythopirellula sp.
GATCGGGATTCAGTCGTCCCTACGGGACTTGCGATCGATACCATAGTTTTCCCAGCAGTGTACTGCTGGGCTATTATCATGGCGTCCCTCCGGGACGAGGAAATGTGCGTGATGATGAGTACTCCGGGAGGGGCTAGGGGAGGGTTTTATAGAGTTTAAGGTTAGGGTTTGGCCAGTGTACACGCGAAATCAAACCGCACCGCCACCTTGCCACCAACGGTGACTTTCGCATTCATGAAAAACGCGCTCGAAACTTTCTCCACAAAATTCGCTTCGATCAACACCGTGTCTCCCGGCAGCACCATCTTTTTGAACTGCACATTGTTGGCCCGCGTCGCCACCGGTACGGCATCGCTGTCATGGTCGATTTTGCTTGAGAGCAGCACCGCCCCCGCCTGCATCGCCGCCTCGCACAACAGCACGCCGGGCGTAATCGGAAACCGCGGATAATGCCCCGCATACCAAAACTCATCGCCGGTGAATGTCTTCCGACAAACGATTCGGTTCTCGTCTTGCTCGACGATTTCGTCGATCAAGAGAAAAGGCTCCCGATGCGGAATCGCCGCTTTAATGGCTGCTAATGACATCGAAGGATATCTCTCGCAAAGGCGCCAAACGCAAATAAGTTGGGAGATGAAACACAAATTCGTGGTTAATGCTTGTAATTATTTCACTATTTTTGCGCCTTCGCGCCTTTGCGAGAGATCATCTCTACGGAGTCATTTCTGAGACATTGGCATCTGCTCGCGAACCCTTTGTCGTGAGCAAATTATCCACATCGCTCGCCACCATCCGACCGTAATTCATAGCGCCCAACCAGCCTGACATAATAATGCCGACGCTCCCCGCGTGATAGAGTCCCGAAATCTGCTTAGGTATGTCGAAACTCACTTTGAGCCCTTCAAACTTCGTCCCGAAACTCGCCCCCGCCACATGCTGCGTGTAATGCTGAAAAGTTCGCGGCGTGGCCGCCTCGGCATGATCGATCCGCTCACGCACATTCGGCACGTATTTGTCGAGCGCATCGAGCGTTGTCTCCACGAGGTCTTGCTTGCTTGCTTCGTATTCCTCGTCCGACAACTCCGCCCAATCTTCGTAGCGCGCATTCGTACTCGACACAATCAAACACCGCGGCCGACCCTCGGGACGCGTGCGGGGATAGTAAAACGAAAACGTGCGGCTCGTGATGTCGCGGCTCAACAGCAAATCGGTACGAAACACGGGTGCCGTCGAACTAAAGAGCAAATCGCCGGTTGATTCGTCAATCGTGTCGTCCGCCTTGAGGGCCATGTAAACCTGCGTGCTCGAATTATTGAGCCGCACCGCCCGGGCCACTTCGACAAATTGCGGATCGAAATTCTCCTCGCCCACCAAACCAAAAATCGTGTGCTTCAGATTCGCGTTCGACACCACGGCTCGCGCCTTAATTAGCCGGCCATTGACCTCAACACCCCGCGTTTGGGCCCCTTCGCAAACGATCCGCTCCGCATCGCAGCGAATCCGAATGTCAACCCCGTTCCGCTTGAGCTCCTCTTCCATCAAATCAATCAACCGGTCGGTGCCACCTTGAAAAGTGTACACCCCCTTCGACATGAAATTGGAAAATACGATGCCGTAGCTAATCGCGGGATCTTCCAGCGTGCTGCCGTTGGCGTAGGTGATCGGCTCCATCAACAGCCGAATCACATCCTCACGCCCGGGAAAAAAACGATCAAACAATTCTCGGGTCGTAAGATGCTGGTCATCCTGAAAATCCATCTGTCGCGCGGCATCAAAAAAGCCATGCACCGCCTCAGGGGCGACTTTGAATTCCTCAATCAAAAGTTTCGTGAAATCTTCGCGGTTGAACGTGGTCGTGAGGGAGAACATCGGGTTGTCAAACCGAATGTGCTCCAGCGGCACGATGCTGTCCGCAATTTCCTTGGTCCAATACCGCCGACAACTCTTAACCATCCCATGGGGAAACCCATGGAGCGAGATATCAAAAATATGCCCGCCGGGCCGCTTGAACCAAGTGGCCATCCCGCCGAGCTTGTAATGCTGTTCGAGCAACAGCACGCGGTATCCCGTCGCGCCGAGCATATTCGCCGCAGTCAGCCCGGCCAAACCGCTGCCGATCACGATCACGTCGTACTCATCGCGAACGTCTTTAAGAAAATCCTTGGGCATGGTGCGCTATCAATGAGATCGGGGTCCGTAAGACCCTTAATCATAGACGGACCAAAGCACTTCGGTAAGCGGTCCAGCGAGCGATGGGGCCTGTCCCATTTTTTTATTTTTAACCACGAATCATCACGAATAATTCATTCGTGTGATTTGTGTGGATTCGTGGTTACAAATCTTCCTCTTGCGGTCAGATTTTCGGCCATACAGGACTTCGCTAGAGCCGGCAGGGGGGTTGTCCCGTGCAGAATTGCTTGTAGCGCGTGATGCCGCCGCCGCGGCTGACCCGCATTTCGAGCAGCGCCCCGCATTTGGGGCAGAATTCCGGCGCTACGGGCTCGGCACCACGATCCGCGAGATCCTGGCACTTCGCGCAGCGCTTCGCGTCGGGAAAAATTTCCACCCGCTCGGGCGGAATCGGTTCGCGACAGATTTGGCAGAGGACGGCCTGCTGCCAATCGCCGACGTCTTCAGACCCCGCCAAGATGGCGGGGCTATGTGGGTCGCCACCGTCCGCCCCGACGATGGCCAGACCCGGGTTGTGACATGTATCGCACGTGAGTCGGTGGGCGTTGACACGCAACAGCTCGCTCACCAACTCGGCTGGAGGGTGAGGCGACCGCCGCAGCAATCCCAAAGTTCTCAAACGCCGAGCAATTTCGTCCTCGCCACAAGTTGTCCGCCAGCCGCATTTCCCACAGGCGAGGATTGTCGAGAGCATGATGGGCGACTCGCCGCATTAATCCACTTGTGTAATCGGACCGGTCAGGTCAATGAAGTCACCGACAACATTGACACCGCCGGGAGCGACGTTACCGTTGTTAACCGGAGGAACAAGTAGATTGTTAAAGGTGTCATCGCGTTCGACTACGCCAAATGCTCCCGCCGTGATAGTAAGTTCATATTGGACCACTCCAGGATTGTTGCCAGTGTTATCTTGAAGATCAAGATTGATCCGCGAGGCACCGCCAGTCGTTGTGGCGGCAAACGACAAATCAATAGCATTCGAGAATGCATTCCCGTCAGCAGGGTCGTTCCCCTGGCTGCCCACTGTCGCATTGAGGGTACGATTGGCTCCGACCACAAAGTTTGCGGCGGCGTTAGCAGCACTGTTGTTGTTGACCGTGTTACCAGTCACCAGGAACTGGACATTTCCCGTACCCGCATTGATGACCGTATTCAGCGCCACGGCGTTGCCCGTGAGCAGAGAGTTGTCTTCCAGCCGCACATCGACTTCGCCGGTGTTGGCACCCGCCGTAAACAAGAACGCGTTGTCATTGCCCAAGGTCATGTCGATGTTGCTATTTCGTAAGGTAAAGTCGAGTTCACCCGTGCCGTTATCGACCAATTCCACACCATTGCCGCCAATCGCTACGCCTGTTGAAGTCAGATTATCAAAGATAATCGTGGCGGGTGTTGTCACCGTGTGGGTGATGAACGCAGCGCGTCCAAGTGCTCCTGTGGAGTTGGCCGTCACGTCGTTGAACACGGCATTGGTCACGCCGCTGAGCAAGATCGCATCGCCCGTGGTGGTGAGCGTCCCGCCGTTGCCGGCAATTCCTGTGGCGATGGCCGCTCCCTGACGGAAGTTTCCACCCGTGAGGTTGGTTAGCACGACACCGTTGGTGGCACCATTGGTTACGTTCACGCTGTTCAAATTGAACCCAGCCGCCCCGATTTCCATGCCGCTGAGGTTCACGCCGACACCAGTGGTCGTGGTGACGGTATTGGTGCCCGTCGCCGCGATGATGCCACCCCCCGAGGCGGCAAAGCCGGTTCCGGTCGTCGCATCGATGTCAATCGTGTTAAACGTGTTAGTCGCCCCCGTGTTGTCGGTGAGTGTCACGCCGTTGCCAGCGCCAACAACATCAATATCACTGTTCGAGTAGATGTTTGTTCCGCCGGTATTATTATCGGCAACGATACCCGTTCCGCCATTCGTTCTTGCAGTAAGGCCTGTGACCGAAACAGTCCCGCCGTCCTGGTTCTGAATCACCAGGGCATCGCCGTTGTTGCCGACTGCGTCGTTATCGACAGTCACGCGCGTGATCGCCACGTTGTTGGCATTATCCACCACAATAGCATCGCCGTCGGAAGTGATCTCGCCTCCGGCACCAGCGGCAACACCCGAGCCAATTGTGACCAGACCCGTGCCCGCGACGGTTCGTAGCAGCACACCGTTGGTCGTGCCAGCGGTGACGTTGACCGTGTCGAACTGAGCACCCGCCGCGCCGACGGTGACATCATCCAACGTCACGCCCACCCCGCTGACGGTGTCGACCGTGGTGTCGCCCGTCACGGTGATTTCACCGCCATTTTGCGCGAAGAAGCCGTCACCTGTGTTCGTGGCATCGAGATTCATGTCGTTAAAGGTGACAATCGTATCGTCGCTGTTGGCGTTGATGAACACGGCATCGCCCGTGCCGCTGGTCGAAGCCGTCAAGTCGTTGAAGATGTACGTGCCGCCCGTGTTGTTCTGCACCGTCACAGCGTTGCCGTTGACCGCGCTGGCCACCAGCTCGGTGAAGGTCACCGTGCCATCCTCGTTCGGATTGGCAGCCGTTCCAATGACAAGGCCATCCGCCGCGCCGGTGGCCGCGATTTCCACGCCCGTCGAGGTGATCGTGGCACCCGCTTCTTGATTGATGATTAGCAGCGCCTCGTCGGCGCTGGAGTTCGTGATTTCCACGTTCGTGACGGCCACATTGTTGGCGTTGTCGATGGTGATGCCGGTGCCCGCGAGGTTGTTGATCAGCCCACCATCGCCCGGATCGGTGCCGCCGCCGATGCGCACTTGTCCCGCGCCCTCAAGATTGCGTAGAACCACGGAATCGTTGGCCCCGTTGATGACATTGACTTCGTCAAAGATCGCGCCGCCCGCGCCGATGGTGAGTCCCTCGATATTGATGGCTTGACCGGTCGTGGTTTGCACCATGTTATCCCCATCGGCGCTGGTGACGATGAGCGTGCCATCGCCGGTGGCGGTGAAGCCCGTGCCGGTGGTGACATTGATATTGATGTCGGTGAACTGATAGGTGACATCATCGCCACCGCCTGAAATAGTCACGCCATTGCCGGCACCCGTGTTAGTGACATCGACCGCGCCATTGAAGGCAATCGTGCCGCCGGTATTGCCGGTGAGCAGAATACCCGCCGAGTCGGTATCCGTGATGTCGCCCGAGAAGGTGATGTTGTTCTCGGTATGGTTGTTGATTTCCACGGCATTCCCGCCGCCACTGTTTGTGATATTGGCGGTCACGGTGATCGTGGAATCTTCGTTGGCAACGGCACTGCCTTCATGATGGAAGGCATCGCCTGTCCCCGTGTTACTGATGAGACTGTCATCATCGGAATCGTTGATCGTGAGGTTGCCGCCGCCATTAAATCGGATCGTGTCGGCATCCGCCGCGGTAGCCAGAAGATCGGCAAAGGTCATTGTTACGCTTTCAGTATTCCCATCAATGAACAACGTATTGAAGTTACCCGAGTCGACGTTGATACCAAGATCATCAACCAAATTGAGTGTTTGTGTAAAGTTGATCGTGCCACTTTCATTGTTCTGAATCACAATCGCCGCCGCCGTGGCAGCCACCGCGTTATCATCCTGAATCGAACCGCCGTAGGCGATTGTGCCACCCTCGCGGTTTTCAACGATCAACGAGCTGCCAATCGAGTTGGTGATCTGGGCGTTGATGTTCATCCCCTCCGAACCGCCGGTGATTCTCATACCGGTGGCGGCACCATCAATCGTGACGGTGTTGTCGATCACGGTTGTGCCAGTGATTTCGGTGAGCGAAATACCCGTGCCGGTTGGATCGTTGATGTCGAGATTCGCCAATTGTGGCGCGTTGATGGCATCACCAACGATGGTATTCGTGCCGCCGTTGATACGGAAGTTGTTCACGTCGTTGTTGTCGGCAAGCACCAAGAAATCAGTCGTTCCCGAGGCATCGATCGTCGGAGATTCGAAATCTTCAGCACCGGGCGTAGTTTCAGGCAAGAACAGTGAGCCACGTTCGACAGTGTCGACCGCATGTTGCACCACGTCGCCATCCTGGTTTGTGCCCTCACCCCAAAACTTCACGTTATCCAAGAGTGTGAAGGAAGCCGTAGGCGTGAGCGCCACGGGAGGCATGGTGGGAGCGTTGGAATGGACATAGACGTAAGCGTCTTCGACGAGGATCATCTGGGCATCAGCCAGGTTGTTGAAGGGATTCTCGAACGAACCGTCGCCGCCATCCGCAGCGTTGGGATCGACGTGGATAAAGTTAAACAGCTCGTCGTTGTCGGCATCGGTGAGCGGTCCGCCAGCGCCTTGGGTGGTTTCGGCGGTCGTTGTGGAGATAAAATCATTGCGGAACACCGGTTCGCGGAAGCGATCGACAATCGCGCCCACGGGGGCATTGCCTTTGTGCGTCCGTCCCACAAACCAGGTAAGCGTGGCCATGACGTTAGTGTTGTACAAATCGTCGTCGGTGACCTGAACGCCCACCAACAAGTCGGGAAGTGCGTAGCCGCGCACGCCCAGGCGATAGCCCGTGTCGTCGGCCCCGCCGCCGCCGAGTTGGTAAATGCCGGCGATGGCCCAGGCGTCGAGATTGCCCAGCCGTTTGGCCGCCTCGGCGTCGACCACGGAGTGAGCCGTGTCGGTTCTGATTCTTTCGATCCCGGCGAAGAGCCGGTTTTCGCTAAAGGTGACCGTGTCGAAATCGATCAACGTGGGATCGCTCGACTTCGTGCGCTCCAACGGGAAATAGCCGTTCATCCGCAAGTCGAAGGATTCGCCCAGCGATTCCAAGCCGAAACCAAGCTGAGTAAAAAAGTTGTCCGCGCGGGTGTTTTGACCGTCGGTCCAGAAGCTCGCCCCCAAAATGCGTTCGGGGTCGAAGCCGCGACCTCGGTTCACCAACTCGCGATAGCCGATGCCAGCATTGAAGCCACCGCCAAAGTCATCGCTCATGGTTCCCTGGCCATCCAGAAACCAAGTGGCACCATCGAGGTTGAACACCTTCATCGTACCGAGGCTGACCACGCCTGTTTCCGTGCCGTAGCCTTCGCTGTGATAACCAAAGCGCAGGGGGGTGCCCAACTCACGACTAAAGTAGCTGCCCGAGGACGTGTAGCTCGCTTCGGCGACGCCACCACCCGTGGCCCCCGTTTCATCGGCGTTGATGACCTGTGCGGTGAGCGGCGTGGCGAGTCCACAGGCTGCCCACAGGCCCACGGTGAAAACGAGCCACTGACCCGGCAAGAGGCAAGTTAAAGCCCTCATGCGATGCATCTCCTGTCACTTGTTCCGCGGGCTCCGCCGTTGTTCAGGGCGCATCGGTCGCGCAAGCAACCCAGCGCGAACGTGCCTAAGCAACGGTCACCCATCGAGACAAAAAACTTGCGTAGAAAAGTTGGTAGAAGAGGTGTGTGTGCCTCGGACGATTCGAGGCGGCGGGATCGTAGAAGGAGAATCTCACCCCGGCAAGGGCAGTTTTCGCACGCGAGCAAGAATTATTCTGAGCACAAAAAAAGCCCGGGTATGGCACTCCCCGGGTCGACTGCAGCGCTTTCACCGCGCACAAAAAAACCCGGGGGAATGCCAGCCCCGGGCTTGGAATTCGCTGTTTTTGAGTAGAAATTACCGCCGGCGCTTCAATGCCGACAGCATTGCCATCACCCCCGCCAGCACGACCGTTGAAGGTTCGGGAACCGCGGGCGTCGAGAGCGCCTCGGGCAAACCGCCCTCCGCGCTGGGATCGAAGTTTTCGAGATCGGCATTCGCCAAGGCTGACGCCATCATCGCGTCGGTCGCATCGAGAATGAATGCCCGTTCCACAAAGACGAGCTTATTGTCTTCCAGAATGGGGACATTGATCGCAGCCAAATTCTGCCCACTCGGATCGAGATTCGCCTGTGGCAGGGCCATAATCAAATTCACAGTTTCCATGTTCTCAATGATCGCAAAGGGCACGAACCCCGAGTCATCCAAGAAATCATTCGTGTCATTGAGGTTCACGAAGAAACTGCTCGTCCCCGTATTGGGATTATTGCTCAGCGCGAGCGAAACCGAAGCGCGGTTGTTGGTCAGGTCACCTAGATCAAAATCCACTTCGCGGTCGCCATCCTCATCCACAATCACCGGATCAAACGCCGGCACGGAGGGAAACGCATTGAAGCTGGTAGGCAAGGTCAGAAAGGGTGCCTGAAACCCACCCATTTGCAGCACGAAGTTCGTCGCCGCGCGGTTGATGACCGTCAGGTCGTAGCGACCGTCCATAACATAAGCCAGCATGTTGTCCACATGGCCTTGCAGGAAGGGATTGCCCGTGGGATTGAGCTTCATGTCGAACGTGCCGACGTTCGTGTCGAAGCGGATCGTTTGGGCCGAGAGGTTACCAGCAACGAGGCAGACAACAGCGAGAGCGCAGAATAAACGTGCCATCATGGAGAACACCAAGGGGGTAGGGAAGAGTCTCTGTTCAGTTCCGATACATCCACCCTATACAGGGCTGCCAGAACCGTCAAGAATTTCGAGCCAGGAGTAGCCCCCGGCGCAAGCCGAGGGGTCGAGATTTCGCGGTCCACCGGCTTGCGCCGGCGGCTATTCCGTATAATCCGCAGAAGTCGACCTCACCGTACCGCGACGATGCGGTTGAAGTGCAGCCGCACTTCGCCGGCGACCACCCGGCGGACCCCCTCGACGAGACACGCCGGTTCGTTTTCTTCTTGCCCCTGGCGGACAATTTCCTCGACCGACGTTCCCGGCGCGACGCTGAACGTCGATTGGTTGATGATCTGATTCCCCGCATCGAGTTCCGGGACGATGAAATGGCAGGTCGCCCCGTAGGTGAGCATCCGCACGGCAAAGGCGTCGTGATAAGGCCGCATTCCCTTGAAGCTGGGGAGCAGACCGTGGTGCAAATTGATGATCCGCCCCCCTGCGTATTTCCAGACACTCGACGGCGGCAAAATCCGCATGTAGCGGGCCAACACGATGTAATCGATCTGGTGTTCGTCGCATATTTCGATGAACCGCTCGTCGTCGGCACGGCCCGCCTCATCTCCCACGGTGACCCAGGGAATGTTGAATTCCTCGGCCAGGGACCGACACGCTGGGCGGTTGCTGATCATCACGGCGGCTTCGGCGGCGACATGCCCGCTCCGCACTGCCGCGAGCACGGCTCGGGGTGTTTCCGTGCGAAAGGTGGCGCAAATCGCCAGTCGCGGCTTACGGCCCACAATATCCGGCGACCAGGTGCGAATCGATAGCCCGGTGCGCTGACTGATTTCCTGGGCCGATTTTTTCAGGTCATTCGCCCGCGCCGCGTCCATTTCCACGCGGGTGAGCATCGAAAAGACCGATTCCTCGTCATGGTCGAACATCTGGATTTCAGCGATGTTTGCCCCCAATTCCGTCACGCAATGCACAATCGGATCGGCCAATCCGCGATGATCGGGCCCCACGGCTGTAATGATGAACTGCATGGTTCGTAGCCTAATTCAAACGGCAAAGCTTGTCAGCAGCAGCCGTAGCCCCCAGCGCAAGCTGGGGGGGAGACCACCGCTCGCGCCGGTGGCTATTTTGGTGAGAACCTTCACAACCCGCAAAATCGGCTCCGTGAGTGATTTGCGAACACGCTATTTGAAACCTAATCTTCTGTACCCCTCCCTTTGTGCTAACCCCCTCCCGCCATGAGCACACCTGCCGAAATCCTTACGCTCGACGATCCCGCTGCGCCAACGGCAAGCGCGGGTAACGATCTCGATTCGCTCCTCGCGCGGATCAATCGCTTGGCGAGTGGTGAAGAGGTGGAAGCCCTGCCGCCGAGTTCCGTTGGAATTCCGCACAAAAATACGATCATCGCGCCGCCCCGACCTGCGGCACTGCCGGCTGACGAGCAGGCCGAAAATCACAAGCAGCGCAATCAGTGGCTGCCGCCCGAACCCAAGACGCTCGCCGAAGCCGGCGTGACCGAGGGTCAACTCGAACACTTGGCGCTGAAATGCCTCGGTGCTTGCGGCGATATGTCGGGCCACGAATTGGCGGAACATCATGCCATGCCATTCCGCTTGGTGGAACCGGTGCTGCAAGGCTTGAAACAAGCCCAGCTCGTCGGCTTTCGTGGTTCGGCTCCGATGAACGACTACGTTTATCAACTCACCGATCTGGGACGGGAACGCGCCAAGAAGCTGGCCGAGTATTGCAGCTACTTTGGTGCCGCCCCCGTGACCTTAAAGTCCTACGTCGAGAGTGTGTCCGAGCAAACGCTGACCAAGGTGCATCCCACCAGGGCCGATTTGGAGCGTGCCTTTGCCGACTTGCTCGTGAATCAAAACATGTTGCGACGGCTGGGGCCGGCGGTGAATTCGGGCCGCGGCCTGTTTTTGTTCGGCTTTCCGGGCAACGGCAAGACGAGCATCGCCGAGCGCGTCACCAAGGCCTTCGGCGATAGCATCTGGGTGCCCCGTTCGATTGGCATCGACGGCGAGATCATGCGGGTGTTTGATCCCGCTTTGCACGAAGAGATGCCGCTCGAAATGCCAACGGGACCGTTGCACGCCCTAGCTATCGACAGGCGCTGGGTCCGCATCCGCCGCCCGACGATTATCGCGGGTGGCGAGTTGACGATGGATTCGCTCGAAGTCATGCCGAGCACCGGCAACAACTTGAGCGAAGCCCCCCTACAACTCAAGAGCAATTGCGGCACGCTCGTGATCGACGACTTCGGTCGGCAACGCATGTCGACCGATGAACTGTTGAACCGCTGGATCGTGCCGCTGGAAAAGCGTTACGACTTCTTGCGGCTCGTGAACGGCAAGAAGATTCAGGTGCCGTTCGATCAGTTGATTATTTTCTCGACCAATTTGGAACCTAAGGACTTGGTCGACGACGCCTTCCTCCGGCGTATCCCGTACAAGATTGAAGTCCCCAATCCAAGCGAAGAAGAGTTTCGCAAGTTATTCAAGATCATGGCACCGATCGTGGGACTGGAATACAACGGCGAGGCGGTCGACTATTTGATCGAGACGCATTACAAGCCGGTCGAGCGGCCGTTCCGCTGCTGCCAACCGCGTGACTTGTTGTTGCAGATTCGTAATTACTGCAACTATCTCGACACGACCCCCACGATGTGCCGCGAGTATTTCGACTACGCCGTTGAAAACTACTTCGCCATCATGTAAGCCGCCACCCGCTTGCGGCTTAGCGGCTTCCCAACAACATCAGCGCAAAAAAGAGACCGCAAACTCATCTCTTGCGGTTTCGCGTTTTGAAATAGAATCATCCAACCCGCTCAGTTCGCCGGCACCGAACTCCACCCCGCCGCATCAATCTCGGCTTGGCTGGTGCCCGTCGAGGTGCTCGCCTGGTTGGCATTCACCGGCTCGCGATACACGGCGTTCCAAACATTCACGCTCGGGGCACGATTCACCGGCTTGGCCGTTTCTTGCGTTTGAGCGGTGCGGTCCCCAGGGATGAACAACGCGGGCGGCTCGAAATAGGTGCTCGAATCGCTCGGCTTTTGCTCAGCGGCTGGACCAGGATCAGGTGTTTTAGTGTTTTGCGGCGGAGTGACTTCAGGATAATTCGACTGCAAAGGAGCCGCTTCTTGAGGAGTCAACTGAGGCTGCGGCGTTTGAGTGCCGGTGCTTTGGCTAACGCCTTGGTCGGTATAGGTAACAGAAC
Organism: Bythopirellula sp.; assembly: GCA_034439695.1. Classification (GTDB taxonomy): domain Bacteria; phylum Planctomycetota; class Planctomycetia; order Pirellulales; family Lacipirellulaceae; genus Bythopirellula. The sequence goes on from JAWXAV010000060.1 coordinate 11,840, forward strand.
TTCCCTGAGCACAGTTCGTGCAAGGAGCCGCAGCTGGAGCTGCCGCAAACGTGGCCTGTTCGACGACCGTGGTGCTCCCCGCGCAGGAAGAGCAGGGGGCCGCCAGTTCACAAGCGGAGCAAGCCGAACAAGGAGCAGGTGTGGCACAAGTCGAGCAACCCGCATCAGCGAACGAGGTTGCCATGACTGGGGATTGCACGAGGGTGGGTTGCATGAACACCTGACGCTGACCCAGCGGAGCAAACGCCGTCACATGGGGCGTGGCAAACGTGGTCGTCGCCATCGGAGCAAAGCCCACGGTTTGAGGTACGAATGTCGAAGTCACCGGCATGGCCGTCGTAATCGGCATCGCAACGCTCATGGGCATGGCAGTCGGCGCAAACGCTGTGGTGACGGTCGTTGGCGCGCTATAGCCCCAACGACGCATCCGCATGTTGTCGAAAAAACGACCAGGATACCAACCGCGATACGGTTCCAAGACAACAGTCGTTGTGGGCACGACAGCCGTCTGCACAACGGGCGAGAACGCCACGACCGGTTGGGGACACGTGCTGCATTGAGCGTTAGCGGATGTTGCAAACAGCATGACGATGCCGACACAACACAATGCAACAACACAGAAAATCATCGAATAGCGTTTCATGGTCTGCTCACAATCGAAAAAGGTTCCGAAGCACATTGAACTTCGGTATTACTGTATTAGACTCACAGCCCGCCCGTTGGCAATGATTTTTTGCCGTCGAGCCTCAATTTGGTGAGGAATTCAACCTGGGGAGACCTTGCGACCTGGGGGAGATTGGCCGGAGGAGTAGTCTTTGTGCCCACAAAAGTGCTGTCGCTAGCGGCGACGCAGCCCTTCCGCCAGCACATCGGTTAGTTAACTCTAACACACGACATTTGAGTGCGTGCAAGCAAAAGCGCGTTTGATGAAAAGATGCCACACCGCGCTGAGAAAACGCAACACACGAATCCCGCGCAGTCGTTTCAGACCTTCTACGCAGACGCGGATCAATGCGTTCATTCCAGAGTAACACGACTCTCCGAGTCGTATTTTTTGGATCACGACTCGGAGAGTCGTGTTACTCTGTGTCACAATTACCGCGGTTGATTATTGCGCCCCGTCGGTTGTGGGCGATAGAAACCAATCCGCTCCAGTGCCTTGTAAACTTCTTCGAGCGTCTTCTCACCAAAGTTGGAGATGCTCAACAAATCCTCGCGCGTGCAGTGCAACAGATCGTTGACCGTAAAGATGCCCTTCTCTTCCAGGCAATTGGTCGTGCGGACGGCGAGGCCAATTTCGGCCGTGCTCATTTCCAGACGGTCCTTCAATCCTTGATTGGCCAATTCAGCGCGGTTCAGCGGTACACGTGTCATCGCGGGTTCCCTCCCTGAGTGTCGAATTGTTGTGTCAGAAAAATGCTGGCGAGTCACCGCCGCACGGCGGGAGTATAGCAAACTTTTGCCGTTTCCTGCAAAGATTTTTTTCACGAGCACCAAAATTTTTCACTCGGCCGACTCGATGCTGTCATTGGCGCGCGCGGCATATCGGGCGTAGGATATAGTGAATAGGAGTACACTTCCGTCAAAATTTCATCGCCCAAGGGAAGGGAACCCTCGTGGACCCGTTGTTCCATTCGCTTAACGAAGCTCAATGCCAAGCCGTGCGGCACGTCGACGGCCCGATGCTGGTGCTGGCAGGTCCAGGGAGCGGCAAGACCCGCGTGGTGACGCATCGTATTGCCCATTTGCTCCGTGAAGGAATCCCCGCCTCGCAGATTCTCGCCCTCACGTTCACAAACAAAGCCGCCGAGGAAATGCGCACCCGCGTGGAGCACCTCGCCCCCGGCGAGCAGGTCTGGGTCAGCACCTTCCACCGCTTTGGGGCCCGGCTGCTGCGGCAATATTCCGACTTCGTGGGGCTCACCCCGAACTTCACGATCTACGACACCGCCGACGCCAAGCAAACCTTGGCCCGCGTGATCGAGGCCGGCGAAATTAACACGCTTCATTACACCCCCGAGCGGATCGCCCACGCGATCAGCAGCGCGAAGAACAAGCTTATCACCGCCGACAAATTCGAGCCCAAGGCCGGCAGCCCGCTGAGTCAAATCGTGGCCGAGGTTTATCCGCTGTACCAGAAGCGGTTGCTGGCGTCCTCGGCGGTGGATTTTGATGATCTGTTGCTCCATGTCGCGCAGCTCCTGTACCAGAACTCGGAAATCCGCGCGTCGCTCGACGAGCGTTTCCGCTATCTGTTGGTCGACGAGTATCAAGACACCAACCACGTCCAGTATGTGATGCTGCGAGCCTTGTCGGTGGACTATCCGAACCTCGCAGTCACGGGTGATCCTGATCAGTCGATCTACGGTTGGCGCGGGGCCGACATCAATAACATCCTGCAGTTCGAGAGCGACTTCCCGCAGGTGAAGGTCGTGCGGCTGGAGCAAAACTACCGCAGCACGAAAAAAATTCTGCGGATCGCTGATAATCTCATCCGTCACAACTTGCGTCGCAAACAGAAAGCCTTGTTCACCGACAACGACGAAGGCCCTTCGGTGCGGCTGGTCGAATATGCGAGCCAGGATGACGAAGCCAACAATATCGCTCAGCACATTGCCGAAGCGATCCGCGGCGGCACGCGCCGCGCGAGCGACTTCGCGATTCTCTACCGCGTGAATGCGTTGTCGCGTGCCTTGGAGCGCGCCCTGCGCGAGGCGGCGGTTCCTTATCAAATGATTCGCGGGCAAGAGTTTTACCAACGCAAAGAAATTAAGGACGTGCTCGCCTACTGCCAACTCATCAACAATCCGCAGGACGATCAAGCCGTGCTGCGGACGATCAACACGCCCACGCGCGGCATTGGCCGCAAAACCATCGACTTAGTCAACGAATACGCTTACACGCACGGCATCCCCTTGCTGGAAGCCGCCCGTGATGCGGCCCAGGTCTCCGGCCTCGCGGCACGGTCAGCCAAAAAAGTCCTGGAATATGTGGGTCTCGTCGATCATCTCTGCCAACTCGCCGACCGCGACATGGAAGAAATCATCGGCACGGTCCTCGACGAATCGGGCTATCGCGATCAACTGACCGGCAGCGAGGACGAAGAAGACCTCAACCGCTTGGCGAACATCGAAGAACTGCTCACTGACGCCCGGCAGTTCGACGAGCACCATCCGGGCGGAGGGCAGTTGGAGATTTACCTGGAAAACGCTTGGCTGGTGAATGAGACCGACGATTGGGAAACCGAGAGCGACAAAGTGACCCTCATGACCCTTCACGCCGCCAAGGGGTTGGAGTTTCCCGTCATCTTCTTGGTCGCGGTCGAGCATGGCCTGCTGCCCCACGAGCGCAGCACCAACGATGAAGCCCAGATGGAAGAAGAACGCCGCTTGGCGTTCGTGGGGATCACTCGTGCGAAAGAGGAACTGCAATTGAGCTACGCCGTCGAGCGCGACTTCCGCGGCCAGCGGCGGTACACCGTACCCAGCTCGTTTCTCATGGAGATTCCCCGCGAGGAAATGGAGCTTGTCCATTCCACCACCGACGTACACCGCTGGAACGACGAATCTTGGCTCGCCGAGGAAACCGATATTGCTGACGAGCCATTTGGAGAAGAAGACCTGGGCGATGTGTCATTCGACTTCGGTGCCGCGGCACCACCTCAAGAGCCGGATAAACCTAGTTGGCAGGTCGTGGCCGGACAGGTGACCACTGCCGCAGCACTTGCCGGTGCCGTTGAACCCGCCGAGTCGCGTGTCCCTCCTGACGTTTTCGCCCAGAACATGACGGTGGTGCATCCCGAGCATGGCGTGGGGAAAATCGTCGCGCTGTCTGGCTCCGGCAAAAACCGCCGCGCGACGGTCCGCTTCATCACCGCCGGCGAAAAGCGTTATATCCTCGCGCACAGTCCGCTGCGTCCCGCCGGCAAGTAATTGAACTGCGCTCTTTGCCGTTAACACTGCGCAAAAAAGAGTGCGCCCGTTGAGCAAAACTGCTAAAACAGGAATTGCTGAACACACGTAGGCCGGAACGAGTAACGCGAGTTCCGGC
>JAWXAV010000061.1:0-48949 GCA_034439695.1 Bythopirellula sp.
GGCTGGGGGAGTTCTCGGGGGTTGTTGGCGGCCAAGGCGACGATTTCGCTCTCCAGAGGCTCCAACAATTCCATCAATTGATTAATCGTCTCGCACGAGGACATGCCCGAGGGTCGGTTGCCACACACCGACAGGCGACCGATGACGTGTTCTCCAGCAAACAAGGGAACCTCGGCACTCCAGCGCTGCGACTTTTCCGAGCGGCTGGGCCGACGCCAAGACGCATGGAAACCTTCTTGCAACGCGGCCAAATTCACGTCGAGTTTGACTTCGATCAAGTTCAGCTTTTCCGCGTACTCAATCACCGATTGCCACATCAAGTTCCAATCACGCGAGCCCTGCAAGCGAAACACATATTGCCGTGCTCCACCCGTGCGGAAGATCGTCATGACCAGCCCCTTCAAGCGGCTAATCAACATGACAAGCTCGATGTGGCCGAACACTTGGGTGAGGACGAGAATGCACAAGACTGACAAAATCGAGAGCAACGCGATGATGTCGCTTTTCATGAAAATACTGACGAGCGCCCCCGCGCAAGTGATCGCACAGCAAACGGCCACCACGGCGAGCACGCGGGTATTTTTGCCGAACACGGCCATCAAGCGATGGTGCAAGTGTCCACGATCCGTGGCGTAAATGCTGCGGCCCGAAAGCTTGCGGCGCATGATGGCCGCGACGGAATCAAAGATGGGCAAGGCCCAAATCGCCAGCGGAGCGGCCATGGCCACCGTAGCCGGGCCTTTCATCGAACCGCCGATGGCCAATGTTCCGACGACCAACCCAATCAACATGCTCCCCGCATCGCCCAGAAACATTTTGGCGGGGGGAAAGTTATACGGCAAAAAGCCCAGCAAGCTACCGACAAACACCGCCGCCACAACGGCGACGGCAGGTTGAGTAAAATACGCGGCGATCACCGCGATCGTGGCACACAGGATGATGCCGATAGTCGTCGCCAGCCCGTCGATTCCATCAAGCAGGTTGAGCGAATTAATCGCACCCAACAACCAAAACACGGTAAAGGGAATCGCGAAATAGCCGAGCGAAATCTTCTGCTCGAAAACGACGATACTGTCAATTTGTAGACCCGAGCCGATCACGATCATTGTTGCGACAAACTGACCCAACAGCTTGTACCGACCCTTCATGCCGAAGCGGTCGTCCCATAGCCCCAAGAGCACGATCCAGGCGCATGCCAAGAGCAACCCGCCGAGGAGCGATTCGTTTTCGCCCAAGAGCTTTTGCAGCCGTGACGACGAAAAATACTCCACCGCGAAGGTAATCGCCGCCGCCAAGAAAACGGCGAGTCCACCCCCCAGTGCGACTTCGCGTTTGTGGCTCTTGTGATGCCCGTCGGGTCGATCCACCAGACCCCAACGTGGCGCGAAGATGCCGACGAAGTTTGTGATTGTGTAGCTGACAACCGCAGCAATACCGCAGAGCCCAAGAACGTAAATCATGTTGTCAAAAACTCCTCAGCGTTGCGGCTGATCAGCATCAGTATCCCTGCTGAGTCGCTATCTCAATTTCTTCAAGTGATATTGTAAGCAAATCTTGTTAAGGAACCGGGAAAATCTTGCACGAAGTCCTATTCCCAGCGACATACCGGATTAAACCGGCGGTAGAATTCTCGGTTCCGTGCTAGCTTCTATTCTCAGTAGCTCCAGGCCGTGTCGTAAAGACCCGAGTTTACCAAGGAAACGAAGCAAATCTAAAATTGAAGCCTACTCTCCATCGATTTCCTGCAACCCGCACAATGCGACAAATCGTTAAGACTCGCCTTTCGATAGCATGGCAATGACTAGAGTCCTGTAAAGCAATTGCCGGGCCAGCAGTGGCTGCCACACTGCCAAGGACGCCTGCCAAGCCCACCAGAGGCGAGCTCGCATCTTTTTATCTGAAAAGCACTTACCGCGAATTGTCTGACTCCCAATCCGCAGTGGAATCCTCTTAAATCATAATTGCCGAGACCCTAAAAAGTGTCAACAAATTCGACACCCTCTTTGGTAAATGCTGCAAAATCGCCACGGTTTCAGGCAAGCGGCAATCAGACAATCGCGCGCTAACGAATCGCCAAAACGAGCGTTACGGGGAACTCGAAATCACCACTCTGAGTGGTTGAGAACGCAGGCTGGGCTCTCCCTCGGCAATGGCGATGAGCGTCACGGGACCAGCACCGAGCTTTTTCTTATCAACCGCAACCGATCCCTCACCGCTTGGCAGTTTTGCGACCTCAACACCTTGGCACAAAATACTTGTGGCAGAAGGCTTCGTCGCGGCCACATTGAGATTCAAGAGCGACGAGTTTGCCGTCCCCGCGGCGACGGACAATTGGATCGCGTCCCGCCCATTCTTCACAACAATCGAGCCGATCCAACGCCCCTGCGTTTCCATCGGCGTGTTATCCACGGCCACCACGCGGACTTCATGGTAGCCGTCGGCGATCTTTGTCGTATCGAGCTGGAAGCGCTCACCCGGCAGGATTTGCTGCTGAGCCACTCCGTCGACAAAAAGCTGGAACGAGGCGATACCTTGCGGAGCCTTGGAACTAGGAACGATTTCCACTTGAGCTTTCACGAATCCGCTGTCGGGAAGCCCGCTGACCGTAACCTTGGGAATCTTCGCCCACGGTTGGCACAGCGGATCACCCACCAAGATTTGCTGAAAGGGCCCCGCCACGGATTGATAGAAGGATTCGGCGAGCGAACACCCATGCACGTAGTGAACGTGAAACGTGCTGTTAGGAAACTTCTGCGGGATTGCCGTTGGCTCGACCACCGTACCGTTCGCACCGGCCGCCCCCATCCGCAAAAACTCGCTCAAACAAGTCTGCCCCTTATCGGGCAAGAATTGCCCACCCGAGCTGGTCAGATTGTCGCAGAATGCCCCCGGCAAAAGCCGGCTCCCCGAACCGGCGGGATTCACATTGCTATGTCCGCTCGTCACTCCCGCCACGTCTTGCTTCCCTTGAGGGAAAAAAGCCTGGATGATCTCGGCACGAACGCCCGCCAGTTGGATGAGCCGAACCGCGGCGGGAAATCCACTATCTCGAACTTTGGAGCGAATCGTTTTGTTGACCGCGAAATAAATGGTTCCCTTGGGTGCCGTCGCATCGGCCGATGCCGCGCGCTGGAGATACCAAGCGATCTCATCCACGGTATTGCCGGGCACACTGTTCACGCCCAACATGGCCGAAAGCATGTAAGGCAAACCTTCTTGGCCTGCTCTCCTGCCACCCAAGGACCACCGATAACCCGAGCGAAACGCGCGTGAGACGACAACCAAGTCATTCGGCGGGCCGCAGTAAAAGTTGGCATTGAGGCCAAACATCTCCTTGCGCTGCTGGAGAACGAAGGCATACAAATACGTGGCACTTGTTAGCGAACACATCGGCGTGAAAGGCCGCCCAAGCTGCTCCGCCGCGTATTCCTTTTTGAAATCCACGCGCCATGGAAAGTCACAGGAATAAGCCACACAGTCGATCTGTTTCGCAAGATTGCGACTCTCGATTTCCTTGAAGATCGGTTCCAGGATTCGCTTGCGAAAAAGATTGCTGGGAATCGTCACTTTTCCCACGGGAAAGTTGAGGTGGAGGACATTCGTGGAGGGAATCTTACGCACGTCGATATAGTGATTCGCCACGGTTTTTGACGCTTCACTGTTGGCATTCACCACGAGCAAGACATTTTCGGGGCCACCACCCGCCTCACATACGAGCGGGCTACCCAAAACCGCAGCGCAGAAAATGACCGCGAAAGTTTGCCAGCGAGCAACAAGCTGTCCGTGCATAAGAATTTTTCGTGAGTTTGCGATGGCGGCAACAGAATCATGTCCACAGGGGATTGTAGACATTTGGCCACGCGCAAACAACTTATCTAGAAGCAGTTTCAAAAACCGGGGGCTAGCGCCCTGCGACTGATGAAATCAGCCGCCACGCGCTAGCGTCCGGTTCTCTCTCGTGATTTTGAAACCGGTTCTACACACTTGGGCTGCAATCGGCTAAGCTGCTCGGCGGAGTTTCACCGAGGCTTGCTGGTGATAACCGCGGTACCACTTGGTAAAGCGGTCGATCCCGTCTTCGATTCCCGTACGCGGCTCGAAGCCAAATTCGCGAACGATATCGTCGATGTCGGCGCAAGTTTCAACCAAGTCGCCAGGCTGCAGGGGCAGGTAGCGCTTGATCGCCTTCACTCCGAGCGACTGCTCAAGAGTGGCGATGAGATATTCCAGCTCGCCCGGCCGATTGTTGCCGATATTGAATAAGCGATGCGTTGGGCTTTGTTGCGTTGCTTCGCTATCGCGAGTCTTCAGCAAACTAGCGTCCGCAATCTTGAGGATGCCGTCCACGATATCATCAATGTAGGTAAAGTCGCGTCGCATTTGTCCGCGATTGTATACATCGATCGGCTCGCCCTTGAGAATCGCTTGCGTGAACTTGTAGATCGCCATGTCGGGGCGACCCCACGGTCCGTAAACGGTGAAAAATCGCAATCCCGTCATCGGAATACCAAACAAATGACAATACGTTTCCGCCATCAACTCATTAGCGCGCTTGGTGGCGGCATACAAACTCACGGGCTGGTTCACGGGATCGCTGACCGAAAAAGGGACTTTGCGATTCGCGCCGTACACCGAGCTGGATGACGCATAGATTAACTGCTCGGGCGGAGTTTGGCGGCAACCTTCCAGCACGTTCAAGAAGCCCACCAAATTGCTGTCGGCATAAGCGTGGGGATTTTCTAGCGAGTAACGCACACCCGCTTGAGCCGCCAAATGAATAACAACATCAAACGCATCCGATGCGAAGAACTGGGCAGTCTCTGGGCGATCAGCTAAGTCCAAGCGTGTAAATCGAAAGCCTGGATAATTGGTAAGTTGAGCTAAGCGGTCATGCTTCAAGCCGACGTTGTAATATTCGTTGAGATTGTCGATTCCCTGAACCTGCGCGCCGCGCGCGAGCAGTCGTCGGCAGACGTGATAGCCGATAAAACCCGCGGCACCAGTTACCAAGTATTGCATCGTTGAGTCCGTAACATTGGCCGTGCTTGCCTCTCATGGGCCAGCACCAAAGTTCATTCCTTGTGGCCGCAAAGTGTAGAGAATCCTTAAGGGCGTCGCTAGAGATACAAGCCCCGTGGCAATCGCACTACGAAACGGGTGCTAGCAGGCAGTTCCCTAGATAGCAACAAACGGGAAGCGCCATTCAGGAGAACTGCAAAGTCCACCTGAATGTAGCAGGCACACTCCGTGTGCCGTGGCGGACGCGCGAAAACGCGGTGATTTCACCAAAGCGGTTACGGCACACGGAGTGTGCCTACTACTTTGCAGTTCTCCTGAAACGCCATTGACCCTGTTCTTCCAATTTCATTAGATTCCGGCAATTCCCCGCTAGGACATGCCCCGCAAGCTGCTCATCCCCCTAAAGCAGGCGCGGAATCGAACACTCAATGTCAAAGGATTGACATGCACCTCAATAGCCGCCTGATCTTCAAGAAGTATGCCGTTCCATACTTTCAATCCGGTATGAAAGTTCTTGAAATAGGCCCGAATGAATTTCCCTCGGCCTATCAACAGATGGCTCAAAAACAAGGCATCGAGTGGCATACCGTCGATATCCAGCAACTTCCACAACTGACCTACCGTATGTCCGGGGAGTATGAATTTCCCATTCCCTCGAATACCTACGACATCGTTGTCTCGGGACAAGTCATTGAGCACGTACGCAAAATCTGGGTGTGGCTGCAAGAAGTTTCCCGCGTTTGCAAAGTGGGTGGCACGGTCATCTCGGTCAATCCGGTCAGCTACGGTTATCACGAATCCCCCGTTGACTGCTGGCGGATTTATCCTGAAGGGATGAAAGCGCTCTACGATGATTGTGGGCTCGACACGGTTTTCTGTACCGCCGAAGCCTTGGAGCCAACAAGTTTGCGAATTCGTCAATTCGCACGGCTACTGCGTAGCACTTTGCTGCGGCGTAAACTCCCCATGTATGGCCTGCCACCGATTACCGACACGATCACCATTGGTCGCAAACGGGTTGCCACCTCCTCGGCTGCTGCATAGTTCTTTAATCGCTAGCCCCAATGATCGCCATGCAAAGTTCCATAACAACATCGGCACACCCGCGCGGTTTGCCCCCTGCACGGCTCAAAGATCAATATTGGCTCAAGAAGCTGAAATGGCACCTCTATAAGAAGCATTTCGGCAGTCCGGATTGGGTGACGCGCTATGTGTTTGACGGGTTGGTTCGTAATCTTACGGCGAATGACGTCGTGATTGATTGCGGCGCGAATCTGGGCGTATTCACGCGGCATCTTGCTGCGGGCGGTGCCGAGGTCCACGCCTTCGAGCCCGATCCGTACACATTTTCGCGGTTGCAAGAAAACACGCGGGAGTTTGCCAATGTTCATTGCTACAACCAAGCCGTGGGGGTCGGCGCGGGACGGGTCAAACTGTTTCGCACACCCAACTTTGCCGCCAATCCCGATGCCGCTTCGATTAGTTCTTCGCTGTGCGCCGAGAAGTTGAACGTCGACACGTCAAACTTCGTGGAAGTCGAGCAGATCGATTTTGTCGAGTTTCTGCGCTCGCTCAGAAAGCCCGTGCGTCTACTGAAAATGGACATTGAGGGGGCCGAAGTCAGTTTACTGGAACACATGCTGTCCACGGGTGCCGTGAATCTTTGTGAACAAGTTTTTGTCGAAACCCATGAAGATCGCATTCCCAATCTGGCTGAGCGAACCAAACACATTCGCTTTCATGCCGCCGAAAAATTTCCCCATAAGCTTCACTTGGATTGGCACTAAATCGCCCGTGGCAGAACTTATCCGTAAAGTTGTTTGACAAGGAAGACTTTTCTTATGGCCACTGCCTCATCCCATTCTTCGCTGAAAATTCATCGCGAAGCAGACCAAGACAAACTTCCCCTGTCGGCATTTATCATCTGCCTCAACGAAGAGCCATACCTTGCCAACTGCATCGAGAGTTTGCAGCAGTGTACGGAGATCATCATTGTCGATTCCGGTTCCACCGACGGCACCCAAGAGCTGGTCCAGCGTTACATCGACCAGGGTTGGCCGATCCGTTTCATGTACGAAAAATGGCGCGGTTATGCCGGTCAGAAACAATTCGCGTTGGAACAGTGTACACAACCTTGGTGCTTGAATATCGACGCCGACGAACGGTTGGACGAGGCATTACAGAATGCGCTGCCTGAATTGCTACAAGTTTCGGAGGAAACACAAGGGTATCGTATTCCGCGCCGCCCTTACTTGATCGGCTACGGCTACACTCCGCTCCGCGTGCGCGAACGCGGCAACTTACGAATTATTCGCAACGGTGCCGGAGCTTTTGACTTGCGGCAGCGAGTTCATGAAGGCATCGTGTGCCCTGGAAAAATCGTGCAGACCGAGCGCGGCAGCTTGCTGCATTACCGCCCTTTGCTGATTGATGAGCAAGTGCTCAAAGAGAACAAGTACTCGACATTGAAAGCTGAGCAACTTGTTGATGCGGGATGTCCGCCGCGAAAATTCCGGCTCATAGCCAATCCCCCTTTGTATTTCTTGCGGCTGTATTTCCGGAACGGTCTCTGGCGGTGCGGTTTCCCGGGATTCATTCAGGCGATGATCGGAGCGGTTTACTCGTTCTTGACGGAATCCAAGATTTATCAACGCAACGCCCTGAAAAGCAAGCCTTCCCGCGATGATCTCGACATCGCTCGCACACAACGTCGCGCCGCCTAGAATAGACTGCTGAGGAATATCTACTTTGAGAGTCATGCATTTTCATTTCGGCAAGGACGGCGGCGCGGAGCGGTTCTTCGTACATCTGGTCAATGCCTTTGCCCGCGTTGGGATTGAACAAAAAGTCGTGATTCGTCGTCATCGCATCTGGCGATCCGAGATTGAACGGGCAGCGGACGTAACCGAACGCAACTACCGCGACGCTTCACTGGACCGTTTGTTGCTCCCTTGGTGGGTGACACGAACCGCGCGCACTTGGCAACCTGATGCCTTCTTCGCGTGGATGCCTCGAGCCTGCCGCGTTTTGCCACGAAAGTCCAACTGCATCCGGATTGCTCGCCTGGGAGATTACCCTCTCAAACTCACTCATTTTCGGGACGTCGACGTACTAGTCTGCAACACGCCGGGAATCGCTGCCCACGTCAAGCAATTGGGCTGGCAACGCGGGATCGAGTGCATCTCGAACTTTACCAATACGCATCAAGTGCCGCCGATTGATCGAGCAACCCTCGATACGCCACGAGACGCTCCGCTGATTCTCAGCATGGGGCGGTTCGTACCACGCAAAGGCTTTGATGTACTCCTGCGGGCACTGGCCAAGACTCCGGGTGCCTATCTGTGGCTCCTGGGCGAAGGCGAACAACGCGACAATCTGCATTCGCTGGCGCGAGATTTGGGGGTCTTGAATCGTGTGCGCTTTGTCGGCTGGATTGCCGATCCGCGTCCCTACGTGGCGGCGAGCAACGTGTTCGCGATGGCTTCGAGTCATGAGCCGTTGGGTAATGTGATTCTCGAAGCGTGGGCCCAACGTGTGCCCGTGGTATCGACGCGCTCGGAAGGCCCGCAGTGGTTCATGCGCGATTCGCAAAACGGCTTGCTGGTGGACATCGGCGATTCCGAGGGATTCGCGACGAGTTTTCGACGAATTCTCGCAGACTCCGCGCTGGCCCAGCAACTCGTTACGGGCGGTTCAGCAACACTCGAGGACACATTCTCGGAACGCGCCGTGGTCAACGCCTACCTCAAGCTGTTCTCATCGCATAATGCGCATCGACAAGCGGCTTAGCTCTTGCTATTAAACTTAGGCTGCTTTTGACCACAACTCCTGATAAACGCGCATGATCTTTTCGGCTTCAATCTGAGCCGAATAGTTATGCACGACACGTTCGCGACCAACTTTTCCCATATTCACAAGTTGGGCGGGATCACCCAAGAGATTGCCAATCGCCCGCGTCAATGCTTCCACGTCGTCGCAGGGAACCAGATCACCCGTAATGCCGGGCTCGATAACGTCAGGATAACAACCCGTGCGACTCGCCACTACGGGCACGCCGCAGGCCATCGCTTCCAACGGCACGAGTCCAAAGCCTTCGTACTTCGCCGGCGCGACGCACAACGACATCCCCGCGTAAAACAGGGGCATGCGCTCGTACTCCACCTCTCCCAACCACAAAATGCGGTCCGTCAAGTTGGCTTTCTCAATCTTGTCTGCCAGCTCTTTTTGAAAGAATTTGTATTCCAGCGTTGTCCGTCCCGCGATGCAGGCCGTGAAGCCCGGATGCCGCGGCAGCAGACGAATCATGGCTTCGACAAACAGATGCGTCCCCTTCTCCGGCCGCACTCGGCCGCAAATGCCAATACCGTGCTCCCCTGGAATGCCGAACTCACGGAGAATCGCTCGACGATCCGCCACCGGCTGAAAACGTTCGCAATCGACCCCATGGGGGATCGTGGCCACCACGTTGTCGACGTAGCTAGCAGCCTCGGAACTCGTGGCAATAATCGCGTCCATCGCGGCAATGAGTTGCCGTGGAAACCAGGAATGTCGCCGTAGGGCGCAAGAGGTGAGCACCAATTTCAAGCGACAACGAAAAAGGTGCTTGAAGATGAGCGCCCACAGCATCTCGTTATTCCGTCGGGCGTGCCAGATGCGAAACGGTTTGTGCTTGGGTTGCCGCCAACACAATTTGAGTGCCTGGGCAAGCCCCATCGCTTTGTGCTGCAAATGCGGGTGGGGAGACACCAGAGCCGTCGGCTCCTTACGGGCGATGTAAGGGAGCAGCGTGCGAATCGTGGCGCCCACTCCGGTAATCCGGCGATGCAAATCACTGACGATCAGGTCCGGTTCTTCGTGACTCATATCCATTTCACTTTCCACTCGCCAACATCCGCTGCTAGCTAGACCCAGGCTTTTTCACACGATTTCCGGTTGTAGATACTGACAAATCCGGCAATTGGAGAAAACAGCAAATCGCACGGGGTTGAGCACTTCCATCGGAAAAACTCTCAACAACTCCAATCAAATTGACCACGACTCGCCTCGTTCCCGCCGAAACGGTCTCCTATAATTGAAGCATGATTATTCGCCTTTTTTCTGGTCTATTTTTTTGCCTGTTCCTCTTTGCCTACGCCGGTGCACAGCCCCCTGCTGCCAATGATGGCTTCGATGGTCGACGTGCTTACGGCTACTTGCGCGAGATTTGCTCCTACGGCAATCGCATGAGTGGCAGCCAGGGCATGAAGCGCCAGCAGGAGTTGCTTGAAAAGCATTTCAGAGAGCTGGGCTTTCCGGTGGAGTTCCAACGCTTCTCGGCGAAACATCCGCTCACGGGCCAACCTGTGCCGATGGCCAACATCATCGTGCGATTTTTTCCCGACCGGCAAGAACGAATTTTGATGGCTGCCCATTACGACACGCGGCCGCTACCGGAGAATGACGTTGATCCCCGCAAGCAGCGCGAAGGAGTGTTTCTCGGTGCCAACGACGGAGCAAGTGGTGTCGCAGTCCTGATGGAGTTGGCAAACCATATCAAAACTTTGCCCGATCGCTACGGCCTTGACTTTGTGTTCTTCGACGCCGAGGAATTGGTCTACGGTCGCCGCGGTACATACTTCTTGGGTAGCGAATACTTTGCGAAGGACTATGTTAAGAATCGCAATTACAAATACGTCGCCGGCGTGCTGCTGGATATGGTCGGCGACGCTAAGCTCAGCATCTTTCAAGAACAGCATAGCATGGCCTGGGAAGAGACACGGCCCATCGTTCAAGGCATTTGGGACACAGCCGCACGATTGGGCGTGACGGAGTTTATCCCCCGAGTTGGTTACGTCGTCCAGGACGACCATCTGCCTCTCTATCGCATCGCGGGGATACCTATTTGCGACGTCATCGACTTTCATTATCCCAATCCCAACATTTTGGATGGCTATTGGCACACAACACAGGACACTCCGGGCCGCTGCTCGGCGGAATCGCTCGGCAAGGTGGGTCTGGTCATGCTCGAATGGCTCCGCTCGGCGGAGGAATAAGCGAGTCCCCTGCATGTGCAGGGGACTTACGTGCCCCGCTCGCCAAGGCTAGCATAACGTCATGCTCCCCGATCCTTTGCGACTGACGATTGCCCTCTTGCCACTGGCCTCGTATTGCCTGTTGCTGGGGATTTTGAACGCCCGACGCAAACCGTTTCTCACCTCGGGGGGAGCCGACCTCGCCACACTTGGAGCCGCGCTGTCGGGCCTGGTGTTTATAGGCCCAATTGAGCTCTTCCGACCCGAGGCCGCCTCGGCCGAGTTTGGCAGCTATGTCTGGCTATTTCTGTTGATGCTGTATTGGCTCTGCATTTGGCTCGCCGTGCTCCTCGCGCGGCCACGGTTGGTGATCTACAACATCAGTAGCGAAGAGCTGCGGCCCGTACTCGCCGAAGCCGCGCGGAGCCTCGATCCCCAAGCCCGCTGGGCGGGGGACAGCCTCTCGATGCCCACGGTCGGCGTGCATCTCCATTTGGAAACGTTCGAGATCATGCGCCATGTGTCGCTCGTGGCGAGCGGCGGAAAACAGAATCTCGCCACCTGGCGGCAGTTGGGAACGCTGCTCAGCGCGAGACTCGAAACCCTCACGGTGGACCCCAACCCCCGCTGGTTGGGGATCGTGCTCTTCGCCATTATCCTCTTGAGCACGAGCTTTACGCACATGCTCAACCACCCACAGCAAATCGCCCAGGCGATGCACCAGATTTTTTCGTATTGAAACGGTTTGAGGCGCAGCGTTCGCGGAGAGGTCACGCAACGAGTGCAAAGATTCAAATTTGCCATGCCGACGCCACTTGTGGTATGATTGCAGGAAAGGAGAACCCATGTCCGTCTGCATCGAGTTACCCACCGAGTTAGAAGCAAGTTTGCGTAGCCAGATCGTTGATCTTGACGCTACGACCAAGGAAGCATTTTTGGTGGATCTATATCGACATGAGAAAATCACTCATCACGAATTGGCTACCGCGCTCAATATCAACAGATTCGAAGCGGATGATTTACTCAATCGCCACGGTGTAACCGAAGACCTCCCCTCTCTGGCTGAGCTCCGTCAGCAAGCTGCGGACCTTGAAACACGGCTGAATCGATGATCGTCGTTTCCGACACTTCGCCGCTGCACTATCTGATCTTAATCAATGAGGATCGTTTGCTTCCCTCTTGAAGGAATTTGCCGAGGACGGCACCGATTTGACCGAATGACACCTCCAGGAGCTGACGTTGTTTCTTACGCGGGCACCTCGCTCCGCTGCGCTGACGCTCCGCGTCGCGGCTAAACAGGGCTCCGCGTCGGGGCTAAACTGGTGCTTCTTGGAGATGGAACACCACTCGGAATGCGTTGTAGCCCGCCGCGATTTTGTCGGCGTAGAGTGCGTCGAGTTCCGCGCGCAAGGCGTCCGCCGTGGGGAAGCCGTCGGGGATCGCGTCGGCGTCGGTGAGTTCCGCGATGTTCACTTGCTCGACCCGGTCGATGGTGATGTAACCCGCGCCGGGTATGTAGCTCCGCTGGCCTTCGCGCATCATGCGATACTTCCAGAGGCGGATCGTTTGGGTCTTTTCGCGGGCACGGATCGCGGGCAGAAATTTTTTCTTGAACAGAAGCATGGAATTCATGGTAGCCACCGGCGAGCGGGGGACGTAAGTCCCCTGCTGTCTTACGCGAGGTTCTTGCGCGAGGCTTACGCCTCCCGCTCGCCGATTGCTGCGAAGTCCACTGTTGGCATCACGAATTTTTCCCTGATTTGAACCAGAATCCTGGCCCGTGAGTCCCCTTGCGTGTCAGCCTCAGTGGCCTATAATTCGGGGATTGTTTGTGTGGAGGCATTTCGGCCAAGAGGACGGTGCTCTCCCGCAAGGACATGCTGCGGGTGTAGCTCAGTTGGTAGAGCACGACGTTGCCAACGTCGTTGTCGTCGGTTCGAACCCGATCACCCGCTCTGCGTTTATGGGTCAAGCCAAACTTTCTGGGTACAGAAAGATTTGTTTGACCATGTGACAGGCATATATTTCGAGCCCGCCCCGACTTTTCCTCGCCAATTGGGTGGGAAAAATCCAGGTTGCGGGCTTTGATTTTTTGGAGAGACCTCTACGAGAGTAGGGTCTTGTGATTCACAAGTAGGCAAGAACACTATGGCAAAGAAACAAGACGACGTGGAATCCGACACCCTCACCGTGGAAGCCCCGGTTGAAACTGAGCAAGGTGCCGAAGAGGAAAGCAAGCCGCTGAATCTGGAGGTAAAAATCGCCAGCCCCAGCGCCTGCGAACGGCACGTCACCGTGACCGTCGCGCGCGAGGACATCGAGCGGTATCTCAACGATGCGTACAGCGAGTTAATGCCGTCGGCCAATGTGCCGGGCTTTCGCATCGGTCGGGCCCCACGCAAGTTGGTCGAGAACAAATTCCGCAAGGAAGTCGGCGAGCTAATCAAGGGGTCGTTACTCCTCGATAGCTTGAGCCAGATCAGCGAAGAACAAAAGTTCACCGCGATCAGCGAGCCGGACTTGAAGCTCGATATGATTGAGGTTCCCGACGACGGCCCAATGACGTTTGAATTCGACATCGAAGTGCGTCCCGAATTCGAGATGCCCAAGTGGAAGGGTGCCAAGCTGGAACGCCCGGTGCGCGAATTCACTCCCGCTGACGTCGAGCAACATTTGGAAAAAATGCTCACGCGGTTTGGCCAGTTGGTGCCGTTTGAAGGTGCCGCTAGTGAGGGAGACTTCCTGACGGTGAATCTCACCTCGAGCCACGATGGCGAGCAGTTGGAAAAGGATGAAGAGCGCGTCCTGCGAATTCGTCCGACGCTAAGTTTCCGCGACGGTGAAATCAAGGACTTTGGCAAGCTGATGGCTGGCGCGAAGGCTGGCGAAACCCGCACGGCCGAGGTCGAGCTTATGCAAGACGCTCCCAATGAAGCGTTGCGTGGCAAAAAGGTGAAAGTTGAGTTTGAAGTCCTCGAAGTGAAGAAGCTGAAGCTGCCGGAATTGACGGAAGATTTCCTCGCGGAAATGGGGGGATTCAAGTCCGAGGGTGATCTCAAGGATGCGATCAAAGAGAACTTGCAACGGCAGCTTGAATACGATCAACAGCAGAAAGTCCGCACGCAGATTTCCGCGCTCCTCACTCAGGCCGCCGATTGGGATTTGCCCCCAGGACTGCTCAAGCGTCAGAGTGCCCGCGAGTTAGAACGCACCGTGATGGAATTGCGTCGGGCAGGTTTCAGCGAGGCCGAAATTCGCGCTCGCGAGAACATGCTCCGCCAAAACAGCGCCGCTGGGACAGCCCGCAGCTTGAAGGAACACTTCATCCTGGAGCGGATCGCCGAGGATGAAAACATTGAGGCCGAAGAAGGGGATTTCGAGAAGGAAATCTTCTTGATCGCCATGCAAAGTGGTGAATCGCCCCGTCGGGTGCGTGCTCAGATCGAAAAGCGCGGCCTGATGGACGTGCTGCAAAACCAGATCATCGAGCGCAAAGTGCTGGAGCTTGTGCAAGCGAACGCGAAGTTCACGGATAAGCCGTATGAGCCAGAAAAACTGGATGTCGAAGCCTTGCACCTAGCCGCCGGTGGCGGCGAAGCGGCCGCATCCATTCCCGAGGCAAAAGAAGCGGTTGCGGAGAGCGAAGAGGCGTGATCATAGCCGCAGGCGGTAGCCAGCGGTAAAATTAGGGCAAGCACCGTAGGCTGCCGCCCGCGGCTATCAAATTAAGGAACGATTGCCCTCGTTAAGGAGTAGATATGAGTTACGAATCGGCCCCCGCCAAGTTGCCTCATTTTGATCCGCAACTGGCCGCTGCCATGCGAGATTATCAGCGCCAGCGTCAAATGACTCTTGGTGATTTGCTGCTCGAAAACCGGGTGATCTTCCTGCAGGGCGAGATTTACGATGGCAACGCCAACGAACTGGTGATGAAGCTCCTGTACTTGCAGAGCGAAAACCGCCGCAAGGAGATTCACTTCTACATCAACTCGCCGGGCGGTAGCGTGACCTCCACGCTCGCAATCTACGACACGATGCAGATGATCTCTTGCCCCGTGGCCACCTACTGCGTGGGACTCGCCGCGAGCGGCGGGGCCGTGCTGTTGGCCGGCGGCGAGAAGGGAAAGCGCTTCTCGCTCAAGCATGCCAAGGTGATGATCCACCAACCTCACGGCGGTGTCGGTGGGCAGGTTTCCGACATCGAAATCCAGGCCAACGAAATCATCAAAACCCGCGCTTTGCTGAACGACATTTTGGCCACCCATTGTGGCAAAACACCTGATGACATTCAAAAAGCCTGTGACCGCGATTACTACATGACCGCCGGCGAGGCCAAGGAATTCGGCATCGTCGATGACATTCTGCTCAAGCAGCCCTCGCTTGGTGGTAATCCCGAAGACGATGAGGACGATTGAGCCAAAGCTGAACGATTTTGGTCGCTCGAAACAAATCAAATATCCCAGTTAGAAATGGATTGCCTGTCATGTCGCTCATACCATTCGTGATTGAAAAGTCGGGCCGCGAAGAGCGGGCCATGGACATCTACAGCCGGCTGCTCAAGGACCGCATCGTCCTGATGGGTTCCGCGGTGAACGACGACGTGGCCAATAGCATCGTCGCGCAACTGTTGTTCCTGCAATCCGACGATCCCAAGTCAGACATCCATTTTTACATCAACTCGCCCGGCGGCAGCGTCACGGCGGGGATGGCGATTTACGACACGATGCAGTTTGTCACTTGCGACGTGGCCACTTATTGCTTGGGACAAGCCGCGTCGATGGGAGCCCTGCTGCTAGCAGCCGGGGCCGCTGGCAAGCGCCACGCGCTTCCCAATTCGCGGATCATGATCCACCAGCCCTCGGCAGGCATGGAAGGCACCGCCGAGGACATCATGATTCATGCCACTGAGTACCGCAAAACCAAGGACAAGCTCAACCGTATCCTCCTGGAGCACACGGGGCAGACCTTGGAGCAAATCGAGCGCGATACCGACCGCGACCACTTCATGTCGGCTGCCGAGGCGGCTGAGTATCGGCTGATCGACAAGGTTGTCGAAAAGATGGAACTGCCGAAGGCCACCTGATTTGCGTTCTGTTGTCATTCCCGCGCAGGCGGGAATCCAGGACGCCTCGACACTCGATTCCCGCCTGCGCGGGAATGACGTAAATCGCGGTGCTAGCACTGTTGTGGTTTCGCTTGACGCGGGGAGCGCGTTTTTCTATTTCTCACCCGCCTGAAATGGCCGTGGCTGGTGTTTGCGCAGCGACTGCGCCGCCTGCTCGTTTTCTTCCTGAGTTTTCTCTCTGGGGTCCGCGGACCTCACACGAGCAACACAATGGCACAAGCTCTCGAATTGCCGATTCAACAAACAAGGCTGCGTGGCATGAATCTTATAATCGCGCTGGTGACGCTCGTCGGGATGTTCTCCAACACGGGCTGCCGATCGGCGCGGGACAATCAGATCGATATTCTCGAAAGCGAACTGCGTACGCAAGAAGATTACATCTACGAACTTGAAGATTACATCGTCGATTACTCCGAGAAGTTACGCCAATACCGCTGCGCCGACATGGCGATGGTCGTTGAGAGTAACAGTTCTAGCGAACCCGAGTTAGCGATGCCGCCACGTAGCAGAACCAACGCTTCGGCCCCCAGCAGTAAGGAACTGCTCAAAGCACTCGATAACCCTGCGGAAATCACGGCTCCCGAACTCTCGGAACCAGAAACCACTGAAGAAATACAAGAAGAGTCGCCCGAAAACTTGGAAGCCCCCGAGCTGGAACTCGAAATCGGCGAACCCATTGGCGTAACCGATGGGTATGAGAACGCCACGCCGCTCTCGGAAGCGGAGATCGAGGGAACACTGCTTGCCAACGGAGCATTTATTCCCGATCCAAGTGCCTATCAGACCGCCGCCGCCGAAGAGGAAGTCGAAGTGCCGTTCGTTGAAGAGCAAGGCGAAGAACAGATCGAAGAATTTGCTGAACCCTTCGAGGCTGAGCCCTTTGAGGACGAGATCACGCCCACGCGTCACCGCGATCCGGAACGCCTGGTGATCTCGCACGTGTTCCGCAATTCCAGCGAAGTTAAAGCTCCGGTGAGTCTACTATCGGTCGTGGAAGCTCGTGATGCAAGTAACGAGCCGGCGGATTTCAATGGTAAGGTGTCGCTGATGGTGATGCAGATCAACAACGAGAAACCGCGGCGCGTCAAACGTTGGGACTTCACGGCGGAAGAAACAAGCGCCGCGTGGCAATCTTCCAATTTGGGCGATGGCCTGCACTTGGAATTGCCGCTCGAAGGTGCCGAGTTACCGCAGGGACCGCTGGAGCTGTGGGTCCGCTTGGAAACCACCGATGGACGTAAGTTGCTCTCACAGATTTCGTTTGAGCAAGCGACGCTCGTAGGGATTGATCAAGCCGAGGAACATTTGGCCGAGGTGGACAATGAAGTCGACGGGGCCACCCATCTCACGATAGCCAATCCGCTGCGCAAAGCGAAACCCGTGATCAAAACTTCTCCCTTGAGCACCGCCGACAACGAGCCGAAAGCCGAACCCGCGTGGCGCGCAGCGACGCATCACAGTAGCGGTACCAATTCCGGCTTCGCCACGACGGCCACCGCCGAGAAATGGTCCTCCCGCCCCATCGGCAGCAAGGCGGCCGCCGAAACGGCCACTCAACCCGCCGCGAAGGGTTCGCAGCAATGGCGGGCGCGGAAGTAAGACTCTCGGGCTATTTCTTTTAGGGGTTTCCTTAGTGGCAAAGCGCGCACTGATTTAAGCCATCTGAGAATGTGATTATTCACTGCGTAATCTCAAAGGCCAGGCAATTGGAACTGGCTGAGCAATCCGCTATCATGTCGGAGTGTTGCTCACGCTCTCTTCTTTCTGTTCGCTGCCACCAAACAATCTTCGGTGTTCATAATGAAATTGAATCTCTTGTTCAGACTGTGTCTTTTGGTTTTGGTGAACTTATCTTTCTCTGCTCATGCAGATGATTTTAACCAACTCCTGGCGAAGGTGCCGGCTGCGGCGAATGCGATTGTTTTGATCGACGTGGAAAGAACCTTGGCCAGTGAGCTGGCTCAACAGGAAGGCTGGGGAAAGAAACTGGAATTGGCCTACGTGAATCGCCCGATATTTTTGCCCCCCGAGGCGTCCCAACTGGTGATGGCCGCCGCGTTGCAGCCCAGTGCGGATTTTGGACGATTGTGGGAGCTTGGTGTAATGCAAATGAGCGAGCCGCTTTCCATGCGCGCTATTGCCCGTAGCGAAGGAGGATACGTCGATTCCATCGGTGGCTTCGAGGCTGCCTGGACACCCAGCGACGCTTACTTCGTGGCCTTGGGCCCTAATGAACTAGGAGTCTTGTTTCCAGCCGAACGGCAATTCGTTTCCCGTTGGGTAGAATTTGCCAAGAAGAACCAGGAGATCCAACTCACCGACTATCTCAAGCAGGCGACTCAATTGACGAATGAGCAAATTCAAATCTTGATGGCCATTGATCTCACGGACGTCGTTCAGCCTCATGAGATGCAGCAAAAAATCGAAGACTCACCACTCTTTCAGAAAGCCAAGTTGAAACCCGAGGACGTTGTTCCCGTTTTGGAAAGTTTGCGGGGAGCCACGCTACGGGTCGCCATTGGCAAGACAGCCCAGGCACAACTCAGAATTGATTTTGGTAGCGACATCGCCCTCCTCCAGCCCATCGCCAAGGAACTTGTGCTGTCGGTACTCGACGATTTGGGGGCGAATGTCTCGGACATGGCATCGTGGAAGATTAATTTCAAGCCCCAAGCGATTCACATGGAAGGACCATTATCGCAAGATGCTTTACGACGAATCTTCAGCGTCGTCGAACTTCCCTCGACCAAGTTCAGCACGCTCAAAGATACTGGTGGGGAAACAGAATCTTCCGAAGCAGCGCCTGAGAGCATGATCCGCGAGTCTTCGCTCACTTATTATCGGTCGATTGACGTACTGCTCAAAGACCTCCGCCGCGATCTCAAAGGACAAAAAGCGAGTGCCGCCATTATGGAGCGTTATGCCCGCAAGATCGATCGCATGCCCATTCTGCACGTTGACGAAGAATTGCTTAATTATGGTTCCGGCGTCGCAAACGCCTTGCGCTCCATGGCGCTCACCAAGCGACAAGGTGGTGTTGCCTATGGCGTCGATACGGCGGGAATGGGTGGTGGAGGGTATGCGAATTACTCAGTCGGCTATGGCTACTTTGGCAACGAGATTGGTGACCCCTATGCCGGTGCGAGAACAAGCGCCGCTGACCGCGCGAGCATGAAGGCCAGCGCCATGGCTGATGCCAACTATGCCCGCGTCGAGGGTTTCAAGGGCATCGAAGAAGCCACGGCCGATATCCGTCGCAAGATGACGCAGAAGTATCAGGTTGAGTTCTGAGTCGCTCGGGGAGCAATTCCCAATTTCTCGCGAACTTTCTCGGCTGCCTAAATTTTTTTGGCATCGTGGAAATGCTCGTAGTCATAACCGTTTAGCTATCAAACTGGCGTTCAGACAGAGAATGGTTTGTCGTTATTTCGGAAGACATCATTCCATTGCCTCACCCGGATGCAGGCCGCGCGTTGTCTGCCTTCGCTAGTTTCACACCCGCGCTAACACGTTCGGGGGGGTTCTGGGTTTTTTCTCCTCTGCTCACTTGTACTGCTCTAGGCAAGCGATAGACTCGGAATTGCGGCTGTAGATTCCCGCATCTCTTTTGGCGTACCGCTTTGCCCACTCAGCAACCCTGATCAAATAGGAGGAACTTATCAAGTAAAGAATAGCGCGCTACTCGGAAAATTGAATGGAGAAGAGCCTAGGAAGAATCGTTAACGAACAACCAACATCTTTTTGGGAGGAGTTCTAATGAACCGATTCAAAAATCCGACGTCTCTGTTCTTGGCTACTCTAGCCATGCTCGCGTGGTCGTCGGCAAACACAGCCAGTGCTCAGATTCCTGCGCCGACGATTATTACGTTCCCCTGGGATTGGCACATTGAAGTCATTCCCGAAGGAGGCAACACACCCATTCCCATAGGCTTGTGGGGCACCGCCACCGTAGCCTTTGGTGAACCAAGCGATGGGACGGGGAATACTTTCCCCCTAGGCCCCGGCGGTGGACTTGGCGCGCCGATCCCAGGTCCTGTTCCACCAGGCAACTGGACCATCCCGATTGAACTTGTGCAAATGGATCTCGTTTCGATGGGCCCCGTGACCTTCCCGGGGGGAACTACTCCGGTCTTGATTCGGGAAAGCCCGACGCGTCCGAGCCAGGGCCGGATTGAAAACTTGCAGAACAATGGCGATGGCACGGTTCAGCTGGACAGCTTCTTCGACATCTTTGTGGAAATCGATTTACCAGCCCTCGGCATGGCGCTGCGTAATGAGCAACCCATGACTGCGGGCATGAGCTTTGGCCGTCCCGGTGGACCATTCATGAATGGCCCGCCATTACCCGAGGTCGATGTCCTTTGGGCCCCTACCTGGATCTGGCAGGTCTATCCGCCTGGAACCGCTCCCGCTTGGGTGGATCCCGCTTTGCATCCCTGGGATCGTTGGATTTCAATCCATGCCCACGTCACGGTTCCGGAGCCTCAATCCCTGGCGCTTGTGGCGCTCAGTGGAATGGCGTTAGTTTCCTTATGGCGTTCGCGAAAGGTGTGATTGAACAGCCAAATGGTCAATTGATATAAGCCTGAAACAAAAACAGCCTCGGTCCACATGCGGATCGAGGCTGCTTTATTATTGTGTCAGGCAATCGCGCTTACCACTTCCCGATGCGGGCGATTAGGTCGGCGGTGCGGCAGAATTCTTTGCTTTGCCATCAATCTAACCGTCGAGTATACTTGTAACATGAGCCTAGAAATCCGAGCCATTTATGAGAACGGTTTATTTCGACCACTGGAAAGTGTTACACTCGACGAGCACGCCACGGTATCGCTGATTGTGCGTTCATCTTCGGAAAAGCAAGAGGCTGTTTCATGCCATAATTCCGCCGACGATTTTGAAACTCAACTTGATTCCTTGCTCTTTGACGGCCCTTCCCTTCCCGCCGATTTCTCGCGAGCGGATATCTACTCCGACCACGACTGATGCAGTATTTGATAGACACGGGTGTTTTGTTGCGGTTGTTCGACCGAACTGATCCCAATCATGTTGACATTCACTTGGCTCTCCAATCGCTTCGTCAGCGAAGCCACACTCTGGCAGTTAGCACTCAGAACATTGCTGAATTTTGGAATGTCTCTACACGACCTAGGTCAGCCCGAGGTGGTTACGGTCAAACTGTTTTGACCACGGAGCGCCGAGTCCAGTTCTTTGAACGATTTGGGCTCGTTCACCAAGAAAATACCGCTGTCTATTCTGTCTGGCGAAAACTACTGGTCGACTATGCGATCCAGGGTTTGGCTGTGCATGATGCTCGCTTAGTGGCGATGATGAAGAGTTTGGGAATTGTTCATATTGTGACACTCAACAAAAAGGACTTTGCACGCTACCCCGATATCGTTGCTCTTTTGCCATCCGACATTATAACTGCATCATCAGAGCAAAGCTCATAAAAAAACCTCGGTCCAATGGGACCGAGGTTTCACGCTTTTTCATTGAAGGATTCGCTTACCACTTACCGATGCGGGCGATCAGGTCGGCGGTGCGGCAGCTATAGCCCCATTCATTGTCATACCAACTGACCACCTTGAGCATGTTGCCATCCATGACTTGGGTCCAGTCGGCGGCAAACAGCGAACTGCGATCATCGCCGATGATGTCTGTCGAGCAGATTGGGTCTTCGGTGTAGCCAAGAAAACCCTTGAGCGGGCCGGATTCCGAAGCAGCCTTCATCGCGGCGTTCACTTCTTCCTTCGTGACGTTCTTTTCCATGATGCAAGTCAGATCGACCACGCTGCCGGTCGGCACGGGCACTCGGAGCGAGATGCCCGTGAGCTTGCCTTCCAGGGCAGGGATCACCAAACCGACGGCCTTGGCGGCACCGGTCGTGGTGGGAATGATGTTCTGCGCGGCACTGCGGGCACGGTAGGGATCTTGGTGGGGTTGATCCTGGGTCGGCTGATCGTTGGTATAGGCGTGGACAGTGGTCATGAGCCCCTTCACAATGCCGAACTTTTCGTGCAGCACCTTGGCGACAGGAGCCAAGCAGTTGGTCGTGCAGCTTGCGTTGGAGATACACTTCAGGTCGGGAGTCAGCTTGTCGTCGTTCACGCCCAACACGCAAGTCAGGTCGGCACCGTCCTTGGCGGGGGCGCTGAGCACGACACGCTTCGCGCCGGCTTCCAGGTGGGTGTCGTAACCAGCCTTACCGTCTTTGGCACGACCGGTGAAAATGCCCGTGCTTTCGACGACGACATCGACCTTCATCTCGCCCCAGGGAAGCTCCGCGGGATTGCGAACTGCCAATGCTTTGATTTTCTTGCCATCGACGATCAGATGCTCGGCATCGTGGCCGACAGTCCCCGGAAAGCGGCGGTGCGTGCTATCATACTTGAGCAGCGTGGCGAGCATTTGGTTGTCGGTGAGATCGTTGATCGCAACGACCTCGAACTCGCTCGACCGGGCGTGAAGGTTGCGGAAGGTGAGACGGCCAATGCGTCCAAAGCCGTTAATTGCTACTCGAATTGCCACTGTTTTTTCTCCTTTGCGACTTGGAAGATCGACCGCTCGCCGTATCTGCTGGGAAACATACCCAAGAGGCTCAACGGACGTGCTATAAAATCGGCCAGGGTCGGGAAGACTTCCCCCACTAGCCGTGCTGGGCGGGAACCGAATCACTGATTATACTGCTGCCGCGATGGACCAACAACTGGCCGAAATCCGCGAAGATTTCCAAATCCCACATGTCGTTTCGTGTGAATTCGAAGAGGCCGGTTACGCAATCCCCAATGGGCTCACGTTAGGTGCTGTGCGAACGCATTAACGCGATACCACTAACTTTCGCGGACGGCAGCAAATCAATCCACCCAACAGGGACACCATCAACAAATAGCCCGACGGCTCGGGCACGGCCATTGAAGACACTTGCGAAGCCGTCGTGAATTGCCGCTGCCAATAAAGAAAATCACGCCCGTCAGTATCGTCATCGCCATTCGCATCTCCACCCGCGTTGTTGCCGTAGGCAAGCTGCCAACTTGCCAAGTCCACGGAATCAACAAGACCATTGCCGTCGAAGTCCGCCGTGGGCTCGTGGAACTGGCGTTGCCAAATTAAAAAATCACGGCCGTCGGTATCGCCATCATGGTCGGCGTCGCCCCCACGATGCGAGCCATAGGCGGCTTGCCACGTTGTCAGATCAAGCTCATCGAAGAATTGGTCCTGGTTGAAATCGGAGCTTGCGGGGGGCAAAGGCACGTACTGACGTTGCCATATCAGAAAATCACGGCCATCGGTATCACCATCCCCATCAGCGTCACCGCCATCGTTGATCCCGAACGAACCTTGCCAGGAAACCAAATCGTTGTCCGTGACGAATCCATCATCATTAAAGTCGGCACTTTCGACGAACGAAGTCAGCACGCGAAACTGCAGCATGTCGTCGCCCAGGGTTTGCAAATCGAACGACAAAGTCCGCTGGTCCGCGGATATGGTGAGGCTGCCGTGCTGAGCGAGATTCAAACCACGAGAACTGCCGTTACCAAAATTTCCGATCGTTCCCAAAATGCTGTCGGTCGCTCCCAGTGTCTGCTGGCCCCAGATCAGACCCAAGACTTCGCCAGTGAACGCAATGGAACCAGCAATGTGATTCGTGGTCGGCTGATCCGCGACGGGGTCGAAGTGCAACAAATAGCTGGAAAATTTTGTGCCCGGGCTGAGCAGCCCCGACGTCGGCACGCCACCACCGTTGAGGGTGACTCCGCTATGGATCAGCGCATCGACGGCCAAGCTACTGTCGAGAACGTCAGTACGCTCGTGCATGACCGCGAGTTGCGCGGACTCGAAAGTACGCAGCGTCACATCCGACGGTCGATGAGCCGGTATCTCAACATCTCCTGCCACGAGGATCATGCCAGAATTCACGGGATGCAAAGCGGAATTGTAGCTACTGAGGACTTCGCTAGGATTGTTGGCGAAATTGTTAAAGCGAACTTGAGCCATGCTGCCACGAAATCCACCAGAGAAGGGCAACTCTCCCGATCCACCGCTCGCTCCCAAGCCGCTGCCGCCGGTATTGCCCAGGCCTGCCATGTCGTAGTCATCCCACTGCAAGCTTTCATTCTCGCCCAGTAAGCCATCGATGCGGCCCGCGCGTGCGCCATTGACGTACAGTTCCGCGTAGCGATTCTGAGGATCATCGTTGAACACGGCGGCGAGATGGACATAATCCGCCAAGGGATTGGCGAAGCGGTCGATCTTAGTGGTGACGGTGAGGTCTTTCAGAACAGCCGCTCCGCCTTGATTCGTCCCGGTATCGCCGAGCACGCGAAACCTGAGATCGTTGCTCTTGCCATCCGCATCGGCATCACCGAGCGTGAGCGATAGGCCACTGGTCCCATCGCCTGATTCGAAGAGCGTTTGATTCTGCGACAGCGAATCGAGACGGACCCAAAACTCCATCGAGGCGGAACGGTCGAAATCTGGCGTACCCACATGAGGGCTATTTCTGCGTGGCCCGGGGTCACCCACGTGAAAAAACGTGCGCTGCATGACATCGCCACCGTCGAAATAAAAGGCTTGATCGGCAAGACCTGGTTGGAAGTGCTCTGACTCTCGCAACTGAGGCTCGCGGGCACCCGCGCCAAGCTTCCACGTTTCGCGGCCTTTGTATTTAAGGTCGATCGTGGAACGCCAACCCTCCGGCACATTGCCCGGCACGGAGACATCCCAGTTCATCGTCGCGGGAGTTTTCACGTCGTAGGCAAACGAAGCATCGACCGTTTCGAGGTAATTGGACAGCTTGGCACGCAACTCAGCCTTTTTTTCTGGCATGGAGGAGGCCAAGTTGAATGATTCCGAAATGTCGGTCGCGAGATTGTAGAGCGCCACCGTTTCAGGAGCACCGTTCTCGCCGTATTCGACAAACAGTTTGTAATCGCCATCACGGACGGCAGACGAGGGTTTGACTCGGAAGCTCGACGAAGGGCCAAAGTATTGAGGCCAATGCCAATAGATTTCTCCCCCCTCGTGATAATTGCGCGCGAGGTGGTCCATCCCGCTGGGAAGCATCCCGCTGTTATGTAATAGGGGCGAAAAGTCAGCCCCTTCGACGTTGCTGGGTAAACCCGCTGAATTTCCGGCCAAGCTGGCAATCGTGGAATAGAGATCCGTCGTGGTCACGGGCACACTGCTAAAGCCCCCAGCAGCAACACCAGGACCGCTCACAATAAACGGAACGCGAATGCCCCCTTCCCTGAGCGTCGATTTGCCGCGGTAGAGCGGGTAGCTGCTGCTGACGGGAATCGGCGCGCCATTGTCCGAGGTGTAGATCACGTAGGTATTTTCTCGAATTCCCAACTGATCGAGCTTGTCCAATACCATCCCAAACGATGTATCCAGGTCTTCGGTCATCGCGGCATAAGGTATGCTGCTATGAATCGCGCCCGGCGGTAGCGCAGCATACTTATCTCGAAGCACTTGCCGCGATTCGGTGGGATCGTGGACCGCGTAATGCGACAGTTGCAAGAAAAACGGCTTACTACTGGCGACATTCTCTTCCATGAAAATGTTTGCCGAATTGGCGAGATGGAATACATCTTTCGGATCGGATTCCATGGGAGCATAGGGAGCCTTCCGAACACTCGTGTCGTATCCCACATCTTCGGGAAAGAGTGCAGTTGTAGCGTCCAAGTGCCATTTGCCGAAGTGAGCCGTCACATAATCAGGGTTCGCCTGGTTGATGATTTGTGGCAAGGAAAAAATGTCGGGCTGTAGGGCTTCGGCGGCCGGCGCGGTCAGGGGCAAGCGCGATTGGTGGCCTTCCCAGCGTTCATGCCCAGGGTAAGAAATGGGCAGGTCCGTCATTTGCAACTGCGCTGGACTGCGTCCCGTTAAAATCGCGGCACGGGTTGGAGAGCACATCGATTGC
This sequence comes from Bythopirellula sp., assembly GCA_034439695.1. GTDB lineage: Bacteria > Planctomycetota > Planctomycetia > Pirellulales > Lacipirellulaceae > Bythopirellula. The sequence goes on from JAWXAV010000061.1 coordinate 26,078, forward strand.
GAAGCGTAGCCGTTATAGAACCTCATGCCTTGAGCGGCAAACTCTTCGAGTCGCGGCGTTTGGTAAAAATCGCTTCTTGAATTCGGTAGAGCGGGGTGCATCTGTACCGATGTGCCGTTCCAAGCTTGATCGTCGATGAGTACCAGTACAATATTGGGTGCGGTTGCGGCTTGCAGCGACAACAAGTCTGACAGCAACAGCAGCAGCGCAAGGCAGTAGCGACCCACTCGTGTGTACGCGCTCTTGCCACATTTCGGAAAACGCAGCGACCGTTCTCTCGTACCAAAACACACTTGAGCCGGGGCAGGAACGCCCTTGTGCGATTCAGAGTGCGAGCGGCGTAAGTTCATGTTCTGCCGTACCATGCTCGAAGCATCCTTGATTCTTGCATTGGTTCCAAGCAAATGGCTGGAATTGGTGGGCGACTAAAATTCCTCTTTACGCCACCAAGCGACGCGGACGATTGCAAATGAATGATCCCAACACGGCACAAGCCAACAGGCAGGTCGCTGGCTCAGGGACGGCTACCGTGGCAACGAGGCCTTCCTCTAAACCGAAACCGACGTTCTGCTGCCAAATGAGGAAATCTCGGCCATCGCTGTCACCATCACCATCACCATCGGCGTCGGAATCGCCATCGACACCGTAATCGTTCTTCCATTCCACAAGGTCATCGCTGTCTACATCCAGGTCGTTATCAAAGTCACCCCGAATGAGCACGGACTGAATTTTATAGATCGTGAGCTTATTCGCTTCTTCACCCATGATGTAGATTTCCCCGGCATCGTCTACGCCGAAACTGTAGAGAGTGATATCGAGCGCGGGCTTCGGGGTGGAAAACTGATCAAAGAGCACTTGCGTGCTAGCCGAAAAACGAAACTCGAAAATCTCGACATCGGCGGGATCACGGAGATTCCCCTGGTCGTTGTAAGGGTCAAGCCAAAACAGCCGACCCGGGCTCGAGCCAAATGGTCCTGTGCCAAAACTGAACTCACCAAATACATACTTGCCCACGAGTTCGGGAATGGAAGTACCGCGATAAACAAACCCACCAGTAATCGAGCGACCGTCTGTACGTCCATATTCAGCGATGGGGTTCATCATGACGGGAATCGGAGGATCGGGTTCGACGGGTCCGTCGAGAGATCCTTCGCGGTAAGGCCAACCGAGGTTGGCTCCCGCGGAAAAGACGCTCACTTCCTCACGCATCACCTGACCGACATCCCCTGCAAAGACGAGTCCTGATACAGGATCAACACTCATGCGGTAAGGGTTTCTCAGTCCGACCGCGTAGATTTCATCAATCGCGGAGGGTGTCGCAACAAAAGGGTTGGCGGCCGGAACACGATACTGTCCGTTCGTGCTGACCGGATCAAGGCTGGAGGGAGTTACAGCCGGTGCCAAGGGATCAATCCTCAGCACTTTGCCCAGGATATTATCCGTCGTTTGCGCGAGCACCTCGGTGCCTGGAGGAGTTCCCGTGGTGATGTAAAGATAGCCATCGGCTCCGAAATCGAGCGCCCCACCATTGTGTTCATTGTTGAAAGGGTGGGCTTCACGATAGAGCTCACGCCTTGTTGAAACGTCGATCACATTGGGGTTGGCGGCACTCGCCTGCCACTCCGTGAGCACGTTGTAGTGTGAGATACTTTCTCCAGGAATGCTGAAAATGATGGGGCCATTATTCAATGCCGTAGAGTGATATGTGTAAAGTTTGCGATAACCCGGATCGGTGGGATTGGAGTAGCCGGGATGAAAGGCCGTCCCGAGCATGCCCGTGCCACCATTGACCAGAACTTCGCTCGTGAAGTTCAGGAACGGTGTTGCAGACTGCTCGACTCCGTTAACGAACTTGTGAATTCTGCCTTGCAGACCCGTCACAAAAAAATCTCCCGAGTTGCCATTCGGGCCATTTAACGCTGTAGGAAACCTGAGGTTAGTACTTACAGCGTTATAGACGGGTCGGGTGAGCGTGGCTTCGAGATTGCCGAGTTGAATCGATTGAGCTTGCGCAGCGACCAACCCACAGCTAATCGCCAACAAGACAGCGGACAGGATGGATAATTGCCCAAGGGCAATCCGGGTTAAGCTGGCTCGGATCATGGTTGCGGTAAGCCTCGGTAATTCTAAGGAGTGCAAACTTCAATGATGGGCGGTCATCGCTGGAGAGAAGCGAACGCGAAGACGATGAAAGTGGACCTTTATCTTAAATGATTCCGTGCGTGATTGGCAAGGAAATTCCGCTGCTGGGACCATGATTCAGCCATTTTGTGAGCGATATAATCCGTTTCGCTGGAAGCTACTGTTCTGCTCGTGATTTAACCGTCGCTTGCATATCAGCACCGATGCGGCAAGTCCCACGATAATCATGCTTGTTGAAGGCTCAGGCACGAGGATGATCGACACCGCAAACACATGATTGGATCCGCTCGATGCGGCCCCTCGACGAGTGTGCGGGCCGTTCGTCACAATCCCACCGAAAATATGACCCAGGATCGTCTGGCCGCCAGCCAGTTGATCGAAATCGATCACGCCATTGTCGAAAACCGGAATGTCTCCCGCAATCAAGAATTCCGAATTCGCGCCGAACCGTAAGCGAATGTTGTCCGTGTCAAACAATTCGGGAAAGTACCCCATGTGGTGCTGGGTGTAATTCCCGGCAGCGTCGATTTGAATGGACGTGATGTCATTGACAAAGGGCAGGGCGTTATCGGTCACGACAAGGCCTGTCACCTCATTGAGAAACTGGACGCTGATGCCGCCAAAGAGAACTTCGTGCATGGCACCACTCGCCTCGGAGAACAAGCCGAGCTTCGACGAGTGATAGCCATTGAAACCTTGCTTGAAAGTTGCCGCGGCAGTGGGATCAGCCATCGTGGGTTGGCCGTTGGCATCGATTTCCACCGGCACGGTCCAAGCACCGGTTGTCGGCGTGAACACTCCCGAGAGCGCCACAAGTTTCTCCTCGACTCCGCCCACGCCGTCGGGAGCGAGGATCGGAACGATATTCAGGTCACGACGTTTATAGTCGGCAACGATGGGAGTCGAAGCAATATTGGCCACGCTTAAATTGGTCCCATCGTCAACAATGTCGAAGCTTCTTACTTGACGCGTGTAAGTGCCTTCGCTGAAAGGGGTATAAACGCCGTCAAAATCTTGGCCAAATACCAGGTAGGTTGTGCCATCAATTTCGTGCATGGCTCCCCCGGTGACGCGGAATATCGGATCGTGGATTTGCCGAATGTGCGCCGCGGCCGACCCCGTGCCGTTCATCACCCAATTGCCCAGCCCAGGCAAATCGATGGCGGAGAGAGCGTCAAACGTGCTAAAGTCTTCGCCGTTTTCGAGTACGCCGTAACCCCCGGTCAAATAGAGTGTGTCGTCCCTCTGGTAGAACTGATTGTTGGTGCTCGCCAGTGACAAGATTTGGCTTTCGGTCAAACCCGAGGTCGGATCATCCAAAGGCCGCGTCCAACTTTGCTTGGTTTCTAGATCGACCACCCACACGTCACGATTCTGTGACTGGATGGGAAAATTCTCCTCGGGAGCCAACACGGAATCAAAACCGTGCAGGCCATTCGTGCGTCCCGAGATGAACACCCATTTATTATCAAACGTGCCAGCGGCGTAGGAGTGCAGCGTCGGCAAATTGATGTTGGAATAATCAACTTCGGTCAATTGGATCCGGTAGGGAAGATTACTGGCCGGTTGCAATGGCGAAAGCGTCGCGGTTTGGTTGGCAGCGAAGGAATAGTGGGCCATGAGTATGAACAGAGCAGGACTCTGGGCTGCACTCCGCCATAAGCGTCGGGAAACGTCGTTCATGAATAACCTTTGTTTGTTCTAGTTAATTTGAATGCAATATGGCGTCTCTTGCGCAAACTTCGAGAACTCGGCTGGACATGCGAGATGCCACAGAATTTCGTCGAAGACCAAGGGAATCATCGATGAAAATGATTCAGTAGAAGGCATCAACAGCACGAAGACCAAGCGATAAAGCTGGTCCCGTTAGAATTGGTTGATGCTTGCTAGAGACGGCAGTAGTTCTACCTGTTGATGATAGTAAATAATGTCCGGCTCAAGTGATCGTACGAGCCAATCTGGATTAACCAGTATTTCGGACTATTTCGATCCTATTCTACAAATTCGTATCCGTCAAACGGTTTCGGAAGTCCCTTTTCTCGCCGTAAATTGGCCCTGTGTAAGACTCTCAGACTGGGCAGCAAAAGCGCCAAGAGGGCCAACACTGCGGTTCCCGGTTCAGGAACAACCACGACTCCGGCTGACAAATTACCAGTTTGAGACGCCAGCGGCGGGGCCGAGGCTGCGTGGGGGAAAGTCCAAGTGCTGCCATTTTCTGCGACCCAGATATCATAATCGGCCATGTTGATGACTCCGTCGCTATTCGCGTCCGTGGCTTCCCAATATGCATAAGACTGTTGCCACGCAGCAAGTTCTACCCCATTGATGAGCAGATCATTATTCGTATCACCCACCAATTCGGGAATCGAGCGTTGCCAGATGAGTAAATCCCTGCCGTCCGTATCTCCGTCCTGGTCCAAATCACCAGCCGCAGACGAGCCAAAGGCATTGCGCCAAATTTGGACGTCAGCAGTGTTCACTAAACCATCATCGTTGAGATCAACAAGAGCAACTTCGGCAGCTATCTCAGGAGAAAATTGTGGTCGGAAGTTGCGCTGCCAAGACAACAGATCTCTTCCATCAACATCTCCGTCGTTATCCAAATCATAGGGATCTTGAACATCAATCGAAGGAAGCAGCAACTGGAGATCAACCTGATTGACAATATCATTGTTGTCAAAATCAGCCCTTAGCGATGCGGGCATTTTAAGACCGGAATAGGAATGCTTATCCAGAACATCTCGAATCGTCTCCAAGATAGCCGTTTTTTGCACGAAAGTCAGTGAACTGGGTCCGCCATAGAAATCGTCGGGGATTTCCAACTCGTTAGGATACTGGCCCAAGATCGTGGCAAACGTCGTGACCCCCGCAACAAATCGGCCTGGTCCAAACGATAAATGCAAAGCATCGCGGTATAGCTGCCCTACCGAAAAGAAACCGGGAATCTGTCCGGCACGCATCTTAATGTCTAGCTGGTAAAGCACTTCACCCACGGGAACCATATACACATTTGCGTCGGTTTCACCTCGCACACGCTCTATCAGGTTTTTGTAATACTCACGGCTGCGTGTCATTTGTGTGTTTAGATTGTTGGGTGATGGGTTCGTCCACAGACTTTGATAGGAAGAACCAGTTTGCTGTGGCCATGTTTGATAAATATAGAAATTCGTGTTCTCATTGGCGGGATTCGAACGAGTTAAATCGATGAATGAGAGAATCGATTGGGTATCCAACCCCAACGTGGTTAAGGGCGCATTATCGGAATGCGGCTGCAGCGTGACGATATCCCATGCATTGCTGGGGAGAGCTTGCCCATACGTGCCGAACTCGTTGGGGTCAATCGAAGTCAGTTCGGGAGTCGCAAGTAGGTTCTGCAGTGATGCGCCACTGCGGATATGAAAGCCCACCTGGTGGTCAAGCCCGCGACTCGTGGCAAGAGCTTCAATTCCGAGGGGCTGACTATCATAGGTCAGGCTGTTGCCTACGTGATAGGATGTCGTCACCGCATAAACGTTCAGCCGGAGCGCGAGCACACCCACGCAAATAATCATGACGGCGAATGTTTTGTGGGCTATGCTCGGCATCGATTCAGTTGGCTGATTATCTGGGCTGTATGAAGAGTTGAGACCGCCCTCGTGGCGGTTTCTCGGCAAAAGTCTGCAGAGAACAAAACGCAAAGCAGCGTGCTCAAGCGAATTGCAACGACAAGCACTTAGCCCCAAGTGCGGCGCGAAGTGGGTGGACGAAACCACCCCCTAAACGATCTCTGCAAATACGGTTTGGCCCTAAACCGTCGCTCACATGCCTCAAAACTCTTCGCCTACCCGAGGCTTCTCAAGTACCCCAAGTAGATTGTGTTCCCTGAGATTCACCTCGGCGAATCCTGCCTGATTATAGCCGTATCGTCGAGAAATTCAACAATTCGGCCAAATGACAAAAGCTTCAAGGAAGAACCTCAGCGATTGCAAGGCAAGTGGAGCATTTGTTCGCTATTATCCGGGTAATCCGTAGCCCACGGGCCTCGTTTGGTCGTTGTGCTGCCAGATTCCCTAGATCGACTCGCACTCGACTGTTATTCTCGAAAAGATGGCCAGTGAACCCGTGGATGCACAACTCGACCGTCCGATCGTCGTTATCGGTTCTCCCCGCTCGGGGACGACTTTGCTCGGCAATCTGCTGGGAGCACATCCCCAACTGGCCCATGTGGAAGAACCCCGGCTCACGTGGAAGTATGGGAACGATGACAAATCCGACATGCTGCGTCCCGCGGACGCCCGGCCGGAAGTTTGCCAACATATTCGCCAGACATTTGGGCGGGCAGTCCGAAACGCGGGGCGCCAACGGCTGATCGAAAAGACACCTAGCAACTCGCTACGGATGGGATTTGTGGAGCAAGTGCTACCCGGCTGCCTGTTCGTGCATACGATTCGTGATGGGGTGGAATCGGTGTTATCGATCCGCCGCTTTTGGCAGGAACATGCTCGGGGCGTGCCCAAGGAAAAATTGTTGGAGCGTATCAAAGAGATCAACTTCAAACGGGCTCCTTACTATTTCAAGGAATTTGTTCGCCGCGCGATGCCCCAACCACTCGCCGGCTTGGTCGGCAAACCGGTGTGGGGACCACGAATTCCCGGCATCGACGGTTTGCTCGCACAACTCGATTTGTTGGAAGTTTGTTGTCTGCAATGGCGGATGTGCGTGGAGCAGGCGTGTGACTACGGTCGGCAATTGCCGCCGGAACGATACATGGAATGTCGGCTTGAAGAGATGTCGCCCACTTTACTGGAGACGGTGCTCACGTTCAGCCAACTAGAAACGACACCCGAAGTTGAGGCCGGTTACCATAAGCTTTTCGATCAAGGGTTGACCACCCGACGCCGGACGGACGCCGATCCCCAAGATCTCGCCACGATTCGTCGCTGGATTGGACCCACGATGCAATGGTTGGGGCAAGACCCGCCCTAATTCCGTACAACCCCCATGAATTGCGACCTTTGAAATGGCTACCAAGAAATCAACGATCCTCGTGATGTCTCAAGTCTATGTGCCCGATCCCACGTCGGTGGGCCAGCACATGCACGATGCCGCCAAGGAATTGGCCAGTCGCGGCTATCATGTTCGTGTGCTGACGTCCGCACGGGGTTACGAAGATCCCTCGAAGCACTATCCCAAGTACGAGGTGCTCGACGGCGTGAGCATCCGCCGCTTGCCGCTGTCGAGTTTTGGCAAATCGTCGATTTTGATTCGGCTCATCGGCGGGATTTCGTTTACGCTCCAGTGCATCGTGCATGGGCTATTTTTACGGAATCTGACGCATATCGTGGTCAGCACCTCGCCACCCATGTGTCCGCTAGCCGCCGTGGTACTGAACATGCTGCGGGGGACACCGATCACGTATTGGGTGATGGACTTGAACCCCGACCAGATGATCGAGCTCGGCAAGACTTCGCCCACTTCGCTGCAAGTGCGAATTTTTGATTGGCTCAACCGGCAAATTCTGCGGCGCTCACAAACCGTGGTGGCCCTCGACCGCTTCATGGCTGAGCGGCTCAATCGCAAGGTCGACATCATGGACAAGTTGGTGGTGTTTCCTCCTTGGCCGCTGGAAGATCACGTCGAGCCGGTCGAACATGCCGACAATCCGTTCCGCCAGGAACAAGGACTCACGGGCAAAACGGTCATCATGTATTCGGGCAATCTCTCGATTGCCTCGCCGGTGGATACGATCCTCGAAGTCGCCAAGCGCGTGACCGACTTGCCGGATTTGTTGTTCCTGTTCATCGGTGGTGGACTTGTGAAAAAGCAAATTGATGAGCTCATCGCACGAGAGAAACCCACCAACATTCGCACGCTCCCCTATCAGCCGATTGAGACGCTGCGTTATTCGCTCAGTGCCGCCGACGTGCATTTGGTCGCGGTGGGAGAGAAGATCGTCGGCATTTGCCACCCGTGCAAGATTTACGGCTCGATGGCGGTGGCGCGACCTGTGCTCTCTCTTGGCCCGGCTGAATGTCATGCGTCCGATATTCTCGCCGAGGGGGAAATCGGTTGGGCCATCGAACATGGCGACTTTGATAAAGCCGAGCGCGTGATCCGTGAGATCCATGCCACCGCGGAAGCCGATCGCATGGCCATGGGCCGCGAGGCGCGCCGCATGGTCGACCGCCAGTTCAGCAAGCAGCTCTTGTGCGGACGCTTTGCCGACGTGGTGGAACACGGTCCCCAGGTCGATGCGTCGTACCGCAAAGAGGGCATAAAATCGGCGGAATCCGCGGAATTATCGCATCAGGGAAGCTGATGCCCGAATCAGCCTTCCGATGCCGCAACCGTTTACTACTCAGCAAAATCAATTACACTGAATTGTTTACCAATAACCGCGTGGTCTCGACAGAGAACTCGCGACACATGCTGTTCCCCAAACTCAGGAACTCTAACTCAGGATCATAGTCGGATGAGCAAGAAACCCATTCTCGTTGCCGGTGGCGGTGGATTCATCGGTGGGCATTTGGTCGCACGGTTGCTAAACGATGGCTACAAGGTACGCAGCGTCGACGTAAAGCCGATGGACGAGTGGTATCAAGTGTTTGACGAGGCCGAGAATGTCATCGGCGACCTGAAACACATCGACGTTTGCCATAAGGCCTGTCATGGCGTGAGCGACATCTACAACCTTGCCGCCGACATGGGGGGCATGGGTTTTATTGAAAACAACAAAGCGCTCTGCATGTTGTCGGTGTTGATTAACACCCACTTGTTGCAAGCCGCGCTCGCAGCGAAGGCCGAGCGGTTTTTCTATGCCAGTAGCGCCTGCGTTTACAACGCCGATAAGCAAAAGTCGGAAGATGTCATTCCGCTTAGGGAAGCCGACGCCTATCCCGCGATGCCGGAAGACGGCTACGGCTGGGAAAAATTATTTTCCGAGCGGATGTGCCGCCACTTCCGCGAAGACTTCGGGCTCTACACCCGCGTGGCCCGCTTTCACAACGTCTATGGCCCCTACGGCACTTGGGAAGGTGGCCGGGAAAAGGCCCCCGCCGCGACGTGCCGCAAAGTGATTCACGCCAAGGAGAACGGCGAGACGGAAGTTGAAATCTGGGGTGACGGTAAGCAAACGCGCAGCTTCATGTACATCGATGATTGCATCAAAGGCATTCTAGCGATCACCGACAGCAATATTCTTGAGCCTATCAATCTCGGTTCCGATGAGCTCACGACCATCGAAGGCTTGTACGACATGGTGGAAGACATCGCGGGGATCAAGCTCAAGCACAATCACAACCTCAAAGCGCCGAAGGGCGTCAACGGCCGCAACAGCGACAACACCAAGATCACCGAGTACTTGGGTTGGGCACCGGGAGTGCGCCTGCGTGACGGGATGCAGAAAACCTACGACTGGATCTACGGCGAGTACATGAAGAAGTACGCCACGCAGCCGGCGTGAGTCGCACTCGAAAAACGTCGAACCCGCGAAACCGCAAGCGATCATCGCTTGCGTCTTCGCGTATTTAGTGGGCGCCGCTAAGCCGCAAGCGGCTAACTCTTTTTTGTTTCCTCGGCGGCGTGGCTGTGCGGCTTCTGCGCCGCCTTCTTGGCCTCGGCATCCGCCTCGATCACACCGGCGGGGCCGATCAGCTTAATTGGCAGTATCCCCGACGCCTCGGTGGCGGCCCACAGGGCCTTGGGATCGAGCTGCTTGTTTTGTTGCGGTGTGACGATGGCCACGTCGATTTTGATATCCGACCGCACTTTCACGACCCCCTTCACGCCATACAACTTACGAGCAACTTTCTTCGCACAATTGCCACAGTGCATATCGCCGACAAAAATCGCCGTTTCCCCCTCGCGCAGCTTGAGGGTCTTCTTCACGGCGGGAATATCCGTTGATTCCGCAAGTGGCTGCTCAGCCGCAAATGCAGGAAGTGCGCACATACACATTAAAAGCGTAAAACATACTTTGAAACGGAAGATTGATTGCATTGTCGAAATCCCTTTCATCAAAATCGGAACAAATTAACCACAAAGGCACTAAGGACACAAAGAAAGTTTTCTTGTTGTTCTTCGTGACCTTGGTGCTCTTTGTGGTAAAAAAATAATTGAATTTATTTGCGAACGTAAACACCCGAGGCTTTCATGACCAACATCCCACCCTCGACAACTTGAGCAGTGCCCTTCACCACGACGGTATCGTTTTCTTTCACGTCAAACAACTCACGCACATCGACGGCCAGCGGCTTACCGTTGTCGTCGACCAGGCGGACCATCGCGAATAACTCGGAATTCTCCTCGGCGTGGGCGGCACAGAAAGCACACTCTTCCCCAGGGGCGTGGACGTGGCCTTCCTCGGCATGTTCGGCAACGGCTTGCGGGTCGGCTAAAAAGAAAATTGCGAACCTCGAAGCAAAGGGAAACTCTGGTTGGGTTTCTTCCCAAGGATTCGCCAGCCCGCCGACTTGGCCCACCATGGCGACTTCTTTCGCCTCGGTGGGATACTCGTGGTCGTGAGCAGCATGATCGTGGTCGGCATGGTCCTCGTGGGCGTGCTCTGATTCGTCGTGGTCATGCTCGTCACCCTCCTCGTGAGCATGTTCCTCGGCAGCATGGTCTTCTGCTGAATGGTCGTGCTCTTCCTCGGTGTGACCAAGAAGCACCTCACGGACTTCGTAGACAGTTTGCACGTCGTCAGGCTCCGCGGCGAGGGTAAATGTTTCCTTGTGCTTGGCAAGCAAGGCGGGGTCGAGGGTCGACTTGGTGCAGCCCACTTGCCCGACGTGGACCGCCGAGAGAGCCAACAGGGAGAATAACGCGATGGAACGGAACATGATGGCCTCTACAGAGGGTGAATGGCAGACTGGGGGACATGCGGGAAGTTGGGGCAGCCAGTGAGAACTGACTGTTGCCTCCTAGAGTCAAAAAGACTCGTTTTCGGGGATTTCGTCAACACCGGCCCGCGCGGACCGCAGGCCCTGATCTGGGCAATACGAAAATTTGGCCCTGTGGGTTCAGATTTTTTCCTCCCAGGCGAGCAAGATCGCCCGACGGGGGGCGAAATTCTCCTTGGTGGCCCGGCGTTGTGCCCTGCCACACACGGGAATCCGGATTCAACTTGGCCCAGCGCGGGCCATGGGAAAACAGTTTTGGAGGGCCTTGGCCATGATTAAAAAGCTTGTGTTTGGGGTGATGATTGTGGGTCTCTTGGGCGGCATCGTACTGGGTAAGGGGGCGTGGAGCTACCTGACCACTGGCTACGAACGGGCTAGCCAAACCGTCGAAGATACCGTGCCGTTGGATTTTCAGATCGATCGCGCCCGCAAGATGGTGCGCGACCTCGAACCCGAAATCCGTCGTTCGATGCATGTGATCGCCAAGGAAGAAGTGGAAGTCGAATCGCTCGACAAACGGATCGAATCGGCTGAGACCAAAGCGGGGAAGGAAAAGTCGGAAATCATGCGTTTGCAGTCCGATCTGCAAACCGGCAAGAGCGTGTTTCGCTATGCGGGACATCAGTACTCGTCCGACGAAGTGAAGCAAGACTTGTCGCGGCGTTTCGTGCGTTTCAAAACTTCGGACGCCACACTCGGCAGCTTGGCCGATATGCGTAACGCTCGGCAACGCAATCTCGAGGCGGCCCGCGAAAAGCTCGCCTCGATGATGAGTGCCCAGCGTCAACTGGAAGTCGACGTTGAGAACTTGGAAGCGAAACTCAAACTCGTGGAAGTTGCCCAAGCTTCGAGCGATCTCAAACTCGATGACAGCCATCTGGCTCGCGCCAAGGAATTGATCGTCGACATCCGCACGAAACTCGACGTGGCCGCGAAACTGGCCAACGCCGACACCAACTTCAAGGACGAGATTCCTCTCGACGAACCCGCAGCCGAGGACATCTCGGAGCAAGTCGCCGAATATTTCCATCTCGACCAAGCGAACGAGACGGATGTCGCGGTTGTGAAGTTTCAAGAGAAGTAAGTGATGTTATCTCCAGAGTGAGGCGCGAGCCCGCTTAAGCGGGCCGCGCCAAAACTCACCCACGGACAACTGACCACGGACGAATTCTGATGTTCCCAGCCTGGCGCATGAAAATCCGAGCGGCCCAAGTCGCCTTGAAAGAGGGCCGTTGCGACGAAGCCTCGGCCCTGTTGAGCCGCGAATCCGTGCGTGGTTTTCTCCCCGCCAAGCGACTCTCTCATGAGGTGGCCTCGCATCTGGTGGATCGCGCGGGCCGCAAGCTGGCCGTGGGCGACAGCGTTGCTGGCTGGCACGACATTCAACAGGCGCTGAAACTGGGCGGCAGTGAAGAGCTGGTGAATCGCTTCCGTGAAGAACAAGCACGCCTGGGACTCGAACAAACTCGCCGACTTTTGGAACGTGGAGAAACCGCCTTGGCCGAGCGACAGATCGCAAAACTCGAACAACGCCGACTCGGCGGGGATGAGCGGCGACGCTGGAAGCTTGTCGTTCATCTCATTTCACAAGCCAAGGAGCGGGCCCACGTCGGCGACTTCACGGCGGCGAGCGAAATGCTCGAGCGCGCCACGCGACTGCTTCCAACCGAGAACGATCCGCTGGCCGTGGAAATCGCCGCGCGACAAAAGCAACTTCTGCAAACTGCTGAAAAGCTGCGCCCACTCTCGACGGCCCTCCATGCGGCGGTCTGCACGGAGGATTGGACCACGGTACTCACCCACGCCGATGCGCTGTTAGAATTAGCTTTAGCCTATCCGCCGGCGCTCGAGGCACGGCGTCGCGCGTGGCAAGCCGTCGGCATGAAGTCGCCGATCAAGCCGCTGGCCCAATTCACCCCTGATCGCCGCCAACAGCGACCGGTGTTCGCCACCACGATTGCGTGGCAAAAAAATGGTACAAGCGACACGATGACCACCGAACAAAACCGCGGCAAACGCTTGATCGCTTGGATCGACGAAGTTGGAGGCTTTCTCGTCTGCCTGGGCAACGAAGTCGTGATCGGCCAACCCACGCCTGGAAGCGAAATCGACATCCCTGTGCGGGCCGATCTCTCGCGCCGCCACGCCACGATTCGCCGTGAAGGCGAAAGTTACATACTCACGCCGATTCATAACGCGAAGGTCGATGGTCAGACGGTTGTGGGACCAACACTGCTGCGGGACAATTCCCTCGTGGAGCTTGGCGATTCGCTCAAACTGCGGTTCACGAAGCCGCACACCTTGAGCGCCACCGCGGTCCTCAAAATCGAGTCCAAGCACAAGACCGAACCCGCCGTCGATGCCGTGGTCCTGATGAGCGAAAGCTGCGTCCTGGGGCCACGAGTGCATAGCCATATTTGTTGTTCCGGTTGGACGAGCGACTTGGTGTTGTTTCGTCGCGGAGAAGAAGTGCAGTTTCGCTCCCAGGAAATCCTGGAAATTGACGACCACCTGGGCTGCACGAGCGGCATAATCACGGCGAATTGCCGCCTGACCGGGGAAGAGTTGGCCCTGAGTTTCGAAGAGGTCTGAGCAAGCGGACCTCGGCGAGTTAAAATCAAACATAGGTAGACCGGCACGTGTTCGCCCTAGCAACAAAACCACCCATGAACGCCAAACCTCTCGAATCTGAGCCTGAAGAGCGGCCCAAGGGAGCTGATCCCAAGGGAGGTGGGCGCTTTACTTACCCCAGCGGTTCGCAGCCGCTCGCCGGTTACACGATCAAACGGGGCGTCGGTCGCGGTGGCTTTGGCGAGGTTTATTACGCCGTGAGCGATGCCGGCAAGGAAGTTGCGCTCAAGTTAATCCGCCGCAATCTGGACGTGGAAGTTCGCGGCGTGACGCACTGCTTGAATCTCAAGCATCCGAACTTGGTCGCCCTGTATGACATCAAAACCGATGACAACGACGACCGCTGGGTGGTGATGGAATATGTCTCGGGCGAATCGCTCGAAGACGCCGTCGACCGTCATCCCCAAGGCATGCCGGTCGACTTGGCACTGGAATGGTTCTCGGGGATCGCCGCCGGTGTGGCCTATTTGCACGACCATGGCATCGTCCACCGCGATCTCAAGCCGGCCAACATCTTTCTCGACGAAGGGACCGTGAAGATCGGCGACTATGGTTTGTCGAAGTTCATCTCCTGTAGTCGCCGCAGTGGACAGACCGAAAGCGTCGGCACTGTCCACTACATGGCCCCCGAGATCGCCAATGGCCGCTATGGCCGCGAGATCGACACCTATGCCCTCGGCATCATCCTCTATGAAATGCTCACCGGCCACGTGCCGTTTGAGGGGGAAAGCGTTGGCGAAGTGCTGATGAAGCATCTCACGGCCGAGCCTGACCTGAACGCCGTGAGCGAACCTTATCGCAGCATCGTGCAAGGGGCGATGACCAAAGACCCCGAAACACGCATTCGCAGCGTTGCCGAAATGCTCGCCTCGCTGGGTGTCGCCAATCCGCCGAGTGTCATGGGCAACGTCGGTCAGAACTACAATGGCCATACTGAAACAACCGGGCCGTATGTGGAATCGGCTGCCAACGGGCCCACTTGGCCTCCATACGCGCCCCATGAAGGAGCGGAATCTGTCGAAGAACCGATTGGGGCCTTCGTGCATCAATCTTGGCAAACAGTGCAAAAATTGTTTACCGAGATGCCACTCCCGCGCTTGGTTAAGGGCATCATCATTGGCGTGATTTGCTTTAATTTGGTGCGCACCTTTTCACTGTGGTTTCCTTACGTTATTCCGTTGGCGATTACGTATGGAGTCTACAGGGTGATCTGGACCATCATCGTGCAACCGGCCAGTTCCAAGCCGAGCAAGCTCCATCGGGGGCCGACTTACCCTCCCACACCCTCGACGGCAAACACACCCGTGATGCCGGTAGCTGCCCTCAGTCCAACGGAAAATTTGTCGAAAAAGGAAGCCAAACGCCGCCGTAAGCAAAGCATGCAGCGCCAACTCCGCGAGCACTTGGCCGCGAAGCCACTGCACGATCGGCTGGCCGAGTTGGTGGGGAGTATGTTCATCGCGGTGCTCGTGTCGAGCGTGGCCGCGCTAGTGATTTGCCTGATCGCAGCCGATCCGTTCAGCAAAGAATTGCTCGCGTGGCTCGCGGCAGTCGGTTCCTTGGGCTGTTGGGCGATCATGATCCCCGCCAAGCTGGTGGAAGGCAACGTTGAGGATCAAGCCCCCCTGCGATTCATGCAACTGTTGCTCGGTGCGGTCGTGGGAGTCTTGGCCTGGGCCAGTGCCGATTGGTTGATGCTCCCCCTGATGCAATGGAATAGCTGGGGCACCTGGCCCAACGAAAGCCTGATGAGCAACACGGTGGGACTCAACGCATTTGGCCCCAAGGAAAACGCGGGCGAAGTTGTGAAAACCTTGCCGCTGCAAATGTTCGCCGCCTACTTCGCGTTTCTGTTCGTGCTCGTGGCATGGTGGGAGCAAACCGAGGCGACCCGCGGCATCCGCGTGAACATCTGGACCATCGCTTGGTGCGGGCTCGTGGCGTGGCTGCTGCACTTCATCTGGTGGTTCCCCCAACCGCTGGGCCTGTTGATCGCGGCGATTATGGCGTTCACGTTGCAATTCGCCAGCCCCTGGCTCTCGCCCAGCCGCCGCCGAGCGATCACCGAGCGGGAGGTGGTGTGATGCAAGAGAATATGCCCATCTATTTCAGCGCCGATTGGTCGATGCTGCTTGTCATCGTCGGAGTAGTCGCCTTATTGACCCTGATCATCAAAGGCAATCATGGTCTGGGATTTGTGCGTGTCTTCATGGTGTTGGTTGCCGCGGGAATAATGTTGTACTTTGTCACAGGAGGTGGCCAAGAACCACCCAGTGATATTGCAGATGTTGTAATAACGGCCGACTCTCAAACACCGAAAAGCGATCCCACACATGAAGCCCTTTGGGACAAGCTCACCAAATCGCGCATCAACTTGGAGGGCGAAGCAGAGTCCGTGCCCCTAGCCGATCCGAAAGACGAAGCGGCCAAGCAGGCCGTCCGCGAGACGTTTGGACTCGATGCGGAGGGCAAGATGCCACCGAAATGGGTCGTCAATCCTCCCAAACGGGTCGGCGAAGTCTTGCGTGAAACCGTGGCCTCCGATCCCTTCGTGACCGAGGAAGAGTGCCTTCGCCAGTTGGAGCAAGAACAGCTTCCGCATGTTGTCGCAAGACGCATCGGCGATCTCGCGTCCGCGAAGATGGGACAATCCGTGACGAGCAACAATCCGCTCTCCGTCGGCATCGGAACCGACTACATCCTGCGCGAAATCGCGCGCGACGAATTCGTCGGGACGGTCGACACCTCAGTCGGCGAGATGAAAGTCGTTCATGTGCTGTTGGAATTTAATCCTCAGGTCGATCAACATTTAACCGCTGCCTGGCTGCGGCACGAACGACACCAACGCCTTGCCTCCTTTAGCAAAATCGTGGCGATGTCGCTCATCGGCTTGGCTGCCGTCTATGGAATGCTACGCTTCGACACTTGGAGCCAAGGTTATTACAGCAAGCAGTTGCTCGTAGGGGGCGTTCTTGCCATAATCGCGTTTGCGGTTGTGTTTCTACGTTAATTCCGTGCGATGCGTTGCATCGCGGCTACCATTAGAGCTGATGAACGATTCCTCCCAAGCCAATGTGTTGCTCGTCGAGGAAATCCGCCGGGGGAAACCGACCGCGTGGAGCGAACTCATCGCCCAATACGAAGGCCGCTTGCTCTCGTTCGTGGAAAGCCGGTTGCGGCGGCGGGATGCCAGCGAAGACGTGGTGCAAGAAACTTTTATTGGGTTTCTCACGAGCCTGCCCAACTACGACACCCGGCGGTCGCTCGAAAGTTGGCTCTTTACAATCGCTGCCCACAAGCTCACCGACCACTTGCGCCGTGAAGGCCGTCGGCCGGCACTGCCGTTTTCCTCGGGTGATGGTTCCGCCGGAAATTGGGAGCCTCCCGGCAGCGACCGCGAGGCGAGCAGCATCGCCCGCAGCGGTGAACGCCGGGGGATGGAAGACGCCGCCGTTACGGCAGGCATCGCCGAGCAAATCGAACGCTGGCAAGCCGCCGGGGATTGGCAGAAAATCCAGTGCATGGAATTGTTGTTCGTGCTCGGTTGGGGCAACAAACAAGTGTCCGAAGCCTTGAAACTCACGGAACAGCAGGTCGCCAATTTCAAGTTCGATTTTCTCGAACGCTTGCGAAAAATTGTTCGGGGCCAACGCTTGAGCGAGGATGTGTTTCCGGAGTTGCAAGGGTAGCATCAAAACAGACTCTATCCTAGCCGCGGGCGGCAGCCGGCGGCAGGTTAATTCAACCGCGAGCTGCCGCACGCGGCTATCACCGAGAACAAGATCAATGAGCACACCATTCACCGACGCCGAACTCGCGGCGTATCTCGACGAAGACCTGCCGCAGGAGCGCATGGCAAGCATCGAGCAAGCGCTCCGCGACGACCCAACCCTGGGTTCGCGGCTGACCGGCATCGTCGGGAGCCGCGATGCGGGGGTCCATACCGTTGGCGCGATGTGGCGGCGCAATCGCTTGAGTTGCCCCAGCCGCGAGCAGTTGGGTAGTTTTTTATTGGACGTGCTCGACACGAATCAGGCCGAGTATTTACGGTTTCACCTGAACACGGTCGGCTGCCGAGTCTGCAATGCGAGCCTGGACGATCTGCGCACGCATCACCGTGCTGAGGAACAGGTGGGCCTGGAAACACGTCGTAAAAAATATTTTGAATCGAGCGTAGGATACTTGCGTAGCGATGACTGATTAAATCACGTCGTCAAGTTCGACCGCGCCTTCGTCAATTTGCTTCTTGGCCACGGCTGTAAGATTCTTGAGCAGCAAGGTTTGCTTGTCGTTAAGCGTGGCTCGGTTAAGTGGGGCCAAAAGTTCCAGCGTTCGCGCGGGCCGTTGCAATTCGACCAAACAAATCTGCGCGAGCCGTAGTCGCACCGCTTCCGAGCCGTCGGGAAACTCCGCGAGGTAATTGGCCATCAACGGTGCCGAGTCAGCCCACTGTTTGTGCTGATCGAGCCCCGCAATCAGCTTGAATTGCTCCTGACGATTGAGCTCGAGCGGCAACTTCATGTCGCGAACTTTGCGAAGTACCAGCAGCGCCTGGGGAGCCTGACCAATCTGCAAATAGGCGAGAATCTTTTGCTTGGCCTCCTCGGCTTTAAGCTGCTGATGGGCGGCCACCTTTTCCGCCGGGGGCGGGGCAAGCTCTTCCTTGGTCGGCTGTCCTTGTTCTCCGCGCAAGACCGTGAACAAGTCCCAGCGATCACAATCGACCTGTTTTCGCTTCAAGAGCACCACTCCCAAAATTGCGCCCAACACGACACCCATGAGATGCAGCAGCGAACTCCCGGCGAAGTCTCCTAAAAAGATGACCAGGGCCAAATCAAGACCGACATAAATTGCCGCCAATGCACCAACCGCCAAGTCAAACGAAATCGGATAGTAGCCGATGAGGCCGATCATTTTCACGTCATTCATCGGTGCCCAGACGCACGCCATCGCCAGCAAGCCCAAGATCGCCGCCGAGGCACCAACGGAACCAGGCCCTGGCAGGGAGTGGAGCATGAGCGCCTGCTCAATCGCCGATTGTCCCCAGCCGATCACGAAGTAGCAGGCCAGAAACCGCCACCACCCGAGCTTCCCCTCGGTGACCATGCCGAAGACCCACAGAAAAAACATGTTGGCGAGCAAATGCCCAAAATCGGCATGTGTGAACAGCGACAGCAGCCACTCAGTCGGGTGCATTCCCTGTCCGTACATCAGCACCCAGCCGTCGAGCGGATTGACCGCTCCGGTGATCATCGCCACGAACACCACGACGTTCGCCAGGATCAAACCGACCGTGGCGAACGGCAAGTGGTAGAGGGGCGCATCGCAACTGACGGGGACAAGCATCGGACCGTAATCCCAATAATGAGAGCGGTCATGAGAAGTGAAAAGGGAACCCGCTCTCAAACGGCTATTGTAGCTACAGCCGCAGCAGTTCAAACGGGGATTGCCAGAATAATCGCGGCGGGAAAAGAGCGGCGAGCATCTCGATTACGCTCCGCTAGGCAAAACACTTTCGAACCATAACATCGCCGTTTCTCCACCCAGTCGTGTCAATTCAGTCATTGGACGGCCGTGCATCACATTGTTCCGGTAATCGTTCAGCATTGCAAAATGATTCTGCAAATCTTGCTTGCGGCGGAACGTTGGCTCAAAATAGGCCCAATTTGCACCATTCAATATGATATTTAAGTACTCCATCACATTCACATAATCAAGCTTGCGTCGAATTGACCCGATCTGGTCCCTTTGTAAGTCGGGGTGTTTAGCCAGATCCTGCTCGATTCGCTCCTCTACATTTTTTCGAATATCTGGCGGTATATTGGTTTTCCCAAAGGCGTTTCCAGCGTTCGACAAGAGAACTTCATGTATGCACGAGCGAATACGGTTCTCAAGTTGTTCGATAAATTGTTGCCGCTCTTCAAGTCTGGGTGTCGAAACATCTCCACATAGACGGTGAATCTCTGCAAGTATAAGTTCCCCACGCTGTTGGAGGAATTTCTTGTAATCGTTATCGAACAGCCCAGAATCTGCTGAAAGTGGAATTAGGTGGCTACGCGCCGCCTTCTCGAAATCAGGATTCTCGCGCTGCAATTCAGACACGTAGTTTGACGGCTGTTGGTCAAGAATTTTCTTATTGAGTTCTGCCGGGAGAAAACAGAAATTGGGCAGAGCGTGTACGGCGGCATCAGGAAATGATTTGCGAAGATAAGCCTGCGGGAATATATGATGCTTTTCCGGACTCGTAAACCCAGAGATATTGTTCAGAAGATCAAGCGTACCATTGTTCTTCAAATGCGATGGCCGCTGTAAAGCCAGCAAACAGAGGAAAGCATTTCGCAATGCGGAACTTGTTTGTGTCATCTTAATCTTTTGCAAATCGTCCACCGTCAGATTGACGGGGATCTCTAATTGCGCCGACTCATTTGCGATGAGTTGATCAAGCAACTCTCGATCCCTAGCTATGGTTGTGGCCCCACCAGAGCCATAATGCTGACCAAAAGCGGCTCGCCAAAACCACCTTTTGACCCACTTCATATGTTCCACTGGTAGCGCGCGATTCCTTGATTTCGCGAAGTAATAGGCAAGTAATGTCAAAATGGCATCGTAAGGCAGGTATCCCTCATTGGTTACGCCCATGTTGCTTCGCAACGTGTCAGCAGCGAGCATGATGCCACTCACAGCTTTGGGCCAGAGACTTTGAACTTGTTCTGTAGTGAGGGCAAACTCATGCCGCTCTGAACATTGTCCACTCTGACATAGTGCCAAGAGTTGTGTAACCACCGCCGGTTTGATGCCGCCAAACTTCTTTTCCTTCAGCGGCTTCAGGATGTCGGTCTGGAATTGCTCGCGAAGATCAAAGTCATCAGTGAAAGTCATGGCTGCGACCAGATCGAACCGGTCGAGCCGTTTTCCCCCTTGATTTATCCGCTGGAATATTTGGCAAACGTCATGCAAGTCCTTGTCGCGAACTTCGACAATGGAAATGGGATACGTTTTTAGGGTTGTCCAACAACGCTCAAGTGCTGGCGCATATGCCTCATCAATTCGCTTGGCTAGCTCGAAGGGGTTCTTATTCCAAATATCCGCTACTGCCACATATCGCTTATCGTCGGCTTTACGAATGCGAAATTTCTCGTCCTGCAGATCGAAGACAATCGTCCGAAAGTCTACATTTTCTCCGTGCGGCCTCGCAATCGTTAGTCCCTTTAGTGCCGCAAAGAGTGACGTAATTCGTTGCTGACCATCTAGAATGAACGACACTGAATCATTTGGTCCGACTGGCCGCACGCCGATGTCAAGCACATTACGGAACAAATGGTTAAATTGCCGATCGGCACTCCACAGAAAAAAGGAGCCGATGGGGAACTCTTGATAGATACTGTCAAATAAGTCGCGCACCTTAGTCTTGGGCCATACGTAGTTACGTTGGAATTGCGGCACTCGATACTGGCCTTCCTGCACGTAGACTATAAGATTTCCAAGTTGTCCTGGCCTAACTTCGATCTTGCGTTCTTGATGCTCACCTATAGACATAGATTGCTTACTCCAAAAAATCTTCGTCGATTTCTCAATCTTGCAAAAGCGCAGCTAGACAATCACTGAATAGCTGTAGGAAACCCCGCTCTCAAACGGCTATTGTAGCTACAGCCGCAGCAGTTCAAACGGGGATTGCCAGAATAATCGCGGCGGGAAAAGGGCGGCGAGGAGGGCGGCCTTTGGGGGGTCAGCCACCCGTAGCAAACCGCGTTCGAGGGCTTTTGGCCAGGCGAGATTGCTCGTGAGCAGATTCTGGAAGGTCAACAAATCGCAAGTCACGTCAACCGACGCGGAGGGCAGGGCGTGTTCCAACCGCACGCTCCGCCGCGTGAACAGGAACCGATAGCGGCTCTCTCCCACAGCAAAGCCAATTTCCAAGGGACGCGGAATCCCCGCTTCCCGCGCGCGGCGATAGAGCGTTGGATACAGCCGCTCGATCCATTTTTCGGGTGACAACAATTTGTGCATCCACTGGCCACCATGCGGAGCGCTCGTGAGCCAATTCCCGCCGGCGGTTACCAGAAACTCGTGCATCGGATCGGTCGGCGGCGTGTGCAATGACACAAAATGATGATCGCGATCGATGGCGTCGCGGCAAGCGCGCGCTACCAACAGTGGCCGCACCGCAGAGTGCCCTGGCAAGGTCATCATCTCGATGATGCACGAATCGCGTACCACGGCATAACCCACGACGTGCAGTTTTTTCGCTGCATTGGCTTCGTGCTCTTTGTGATGCACGGCGATGAGGATCTGATCGTGGGCTTTGCGACCCACCAGCCACCGCCAGGCATCGTCGCTGCGATGTAAAGTGCCCCACATGGCGGTGGCCACTTGTTCGTAGACCGGCTGGATCGCTTCAAGCTCAAAATGCCACCACGTGCGAATCTCAATGTGCGCGTGGCGAGATTTTCGCGCGGCCAGTTGGGCGATGATGTGCGCGAGCAGCGCGCGGGTGTTGGCTTGAGTATGCCCCTGAGCACGGCAACTGCTCCAACCGCGCGCGGCAAAAAATTCGGGTTGCTCGGGCCGGGCGATGGCCAAGATCGCCCCTTCGGCCAGTGCCGTCGACTCGGCGGTTTCGAGTAAAGGCTCCATCAGCCCCGCGGGATTCATCTCCGGGAGAATCACGGCGTCACGGACCGTGGCCGTGGGAATTCGTTCGTGATCGAACCAAGCCGATTGCCGAGAGAGCTGCAATTGACCAATCAGCTCACCGCGTCGCACGACCAACATGCGGTCCGTCGGTTCGTAGGAGGGATCATCCAGGCGGCTTTGAAAATCATCCGCGAGCGGTATTTGGTAATGTTGCGCCAGGAGCGCGAGTGCCCGCGAATGGTCACCGGCATTGCCGACAACGACCCGCGTGTGGGCATCGATCTCCCGTAGCGAGGGATTTGTCGAACGAAGCGTAATGGATGCGCGTGGGGCGCGACCGTTCGTGGCAACACGGCCGTTCAATGCGAGAGGACCGTTCTCTACAACGTGCGTTGCAGCAGTGACGAGCGGCGACACGCGACTTAAATGCTGGTCCATACCGGCCTTCCTTTCCGCTGCGCCAATCCTACGCGAGTAGGAATTGACAGACAAACGTCCGCAAACGCCAGTGGCCAACTCAGCGAACGCCGTGTGCGGTCGCCCCCGCGAACCCCACGAACTTCATGTCTGTTTGTAGATTAGGCGA
>JAWXAV010000062.1:0-11697 GCA_034439695.1 Bythopirellula sp.
GCTCCGACGGATGATGTTTTTCGCTTGGCTCCCCGCGATTTGGTTCGCGACTGGCTTCTTGATGTGGGAACAATCGCGGCTTTCTCCCGATATACGCGAAGGGTTTAGCGTTTTTGTGCCTGATCGTCCTGGCGTGCTCGATGGTCTCTCCGAACGATTAAGTATCGAAGATGAATCCGTGGCACGCCATTCGGTTTGGTCGTGGCTGCTGTACACATTTCTGCGTTATCCTCAGGGGGGTATAATGGTGCTGATGGTAGGGATCATCGCCCCGCCGTTGATTTCCCAGGATGTCCGCTCCCGCGCCTTCCTGCTTTATTTCTCGCGGCCCTTGACCCGCTGGCAATACGCGCTTGGCAAGCTCGCCACGGTCTGGTTTTATCTGGTAATGATCTCGGCCGCGCCGGCACTGGTGCTGTACACGATGGGTGTTTTGTTATCACCAAGTATTCATGTGGTGGTCGACACCTGGGACTTACCCCTTCGAATCCTGGGGGCCTCGGCCGTGCTGATGATCCCAACGGCGTCGCTCGCGCTCTGTATGTCGTCTCTCACACAGGAAAGTCGTTACGCGGGCTTTGCCTGGTTCACCATCTGGATCATGGGGTTCTTCACGTATATTGTGATGACCGGCATCGAAATCAATCGACTCGGCATGGAAACGGATTTTGCCTTCGAGAAGTGGGCACCCGTGTCGCTCTACCACATGCTGGGCCAAGTGCAGGGCTGGATTTTTGATTTCGCCAGCTTCGATCAGGTCAAATATGCCGCCGGGATTCTCGTGGTCATCACGGTCGTCTCAACAGTCATTCTCTTTCGTAGAATTTCCGCCCCCTTGAGGGCCTGATGATCGCGGCTTTATAGAACCTTATGATAGAACTTTCCCACGTCACCAAACTGTACGGCACCGTCATCGGCGTCAACGACATGACGCTCGCGCTACCTGCCGGCGCGTATGGTTTGCTCGGTCCAAATGGCTCGGGCAAGAGCACGCTGTTGAATTTGCTCACGGGGCAACTCCGGCCCACGATTGGCTCGGTACGCGTGTTCGGGGAGTCACCCAAAAACAATGTCGACTTGTTTCGTCGGCTAGGATATTGCCCCGGCAGTGAAGGCTTGTATGCCAATGTCTCGGCTTACGAATGGGTCCGCTATTTGTGCCAAATGCAAGGCATGAAGTCGTCGGTCGCCGCCACGGCCGCGCACGAAGCATTGATCACTGTCGGGATGAACGAAGCGATGCAGCGACCGATTGCCAGTTACTCGCGCGGCATGCGTCAGCGGGTCAAGCTCGCTCAGGCGATTGCCCATGATCCCGACTTCTTAATTCTTGATGAACCGTTCAACGGCCTCGACCCGATTGGCCGACACGACATGGGCGTGTTGCTAAAAAATTGGATTGCCGCCGGCAAAAGCCTGCTGCTCGCCAGCCACTTGCTTTATGAAGTCGAGTCCATCACCGACAGTTTTCTTCTCATCAGCGGCGGGCGATTGCTCGCTTCGGGAACCGCCGCCGAAGTTCATGCCTTGTTGGTCGACGTGCCGAATGAAATTACGATCCGCACCAGCGACCCCCGTCGTCTCGCGGGTGTGCTCTTGGAACACGAGATCACCGACTCCTTGCGGATCGACCACAACCAGTTGGTCGTCTCCACGCGGCATCCGGGCAAACTTTATCAGCAGCTTCCCGGTTGGCTCGCCGAGACGGGCATCGCCGTCGGCGAGATGCACTCGGCGGATGAATCGTTGCAAGCACTCTTTAACTCACTCTTAAAAATTCATCGGGGGGAGCTGGCATGAACCCGAGCAGCGTGGCCGCCGTGTTTTTCTTTGAATGGCGCCGGGCGTTCACCCTGGCCCGCATGGGTTGGTGGCTAGCCCTGGCGTTGTTCCCCGTGTTGATAATTAGCATGATCCGCATCGCCTTGCGTGGTGAATACATGCCTCGCGAAGCCTGGACCTTGATGCTCTTTACGTTGATACCGATGCTGGTGAGCATGTTGGGAACTTTTCTCTGGGCCACGCCGGTGGTTTCCGCAGAGCTCGAGCGCAAGAGTTGGGTCTATTTAGCCGTGCGTCCGCATGGAACAACGCATGTATTGCTCGGCAAGTATTTGGTTGCTCTGACCTGGGCACTCAGTGCCGCGCTGGTAGGCTTATGCGCGGCGGTGGCGATCATCCCCGACGGAGATGGCCTACAGATAGGCGGCACGATCGCGCGCATCACCATGCTTTCCTGCCCCGCCTACGCCGCTTTGTACTTGCTGCTGGGGACGCTCTTCCCCAAGCGGTCGATGGTAACCGCCGTCGCCTACACCTTGATTTTTGAATTGATCATCAGCTTCGTCCCAGCGCTAATCAACACGTTCACAGTGCAATATCGTATCCGCACTTTAGTGTTTCTGTGGGGCGATATGACAACTGACCCCGAGATGAACTCGCTCTTGACCTTCATTGGCGAACCACCGGCATGGGAGCACGTCGCTGTGCTAGTCGCTTACACGCTAGTCCTGTTAGCGGCGGCCGTGGGCGTGGTCCGTGGCCGAGAGTTTTCCAATACGGAAGAAAGCGAAGGTTGAGGGTTATTAACTCGCCAGTCGCTGCAAAACCGATAGCCCGCGCTCCAGCGTATCCCAACTCGCCGCGTAGGAAATGCGGAAATGCGTGTCGTGTTGGCTGAAAATGTTGCCGGGAATAATCAGAAGTTCCTTTTCAATCGCGCGGGCGACAAACTGCGTCGCCGTGCCGTGATCCTTGGGCACTTTAGGGAACACATAAAACGCGCCGCCGGTGGGCGCGACTTCGTAACCCGCCGCGCGCAGGTCGTTCACCATGAAGTCGCGCCGCTTGCGATACTCGGTCACTTGTGGTGACATATCGGTTTCAAGCGCGGCAACGCCCGCCCATTGCAGCGGATGCGGCGCGCACACGAACGTGTATTGCTGCATCATCGTGAGCTTGTCGATGATCGCCGCGGGGCCGTGAATCCAACCCATCCGCCAACCGGTGACGGCGTACGTCTTGCTGAAACCGTCGATCACTAGCGTTTGATCATTCCACTTCGCCGGGCTTGCCGGCACGTCGTCGTAGCTGAACGTGCGATAGATTTCATCGCTCAATAGCGCGATGTTCCGCTCAGCAGCGAGTTGGGCGAGTGCTTTGACGCTCTCCTGACTCGCCACCACGCCCGTCGGATTCGAGGGGCTGTTGAGCAGAATCATTTTGGTGCGCGGCGTGATCGCGGCGGCGACCTTCTCAACGTCGATGGCAAAGTCGGGAGCCGTATCGATCATCACGCACTTACCGCCGACCATCTTTACGAGCGCCGGATACATCACGAAATACGGATCCATGAAAATCACTTCATCGCCAGGATTAATCAGCGCGAGCATCGTCATCACCAGCGAGCCGCTGGTGCCCGATGTGATCAGCACTCGGCGATCCGCATGACCATACTCGGCATCGACACGAGTTTGCAGTGCTTCACGTAATTGCGGAATCCCCTGCGTGACGCTATAGCCATTCTTATCCGCGCGAATGGCCTCGATCGCAGCCTCCTTCACCACGTCCGGCACGGGAAAATCGGGCTGCCCAATCGACAGATTGATCGGGTGCTTCATCTTCGCCGCCAGATCAAACACCTTGCGGATACCGGAACTATCAAACTCGCTCGTGCGCTCAGCTAACCAGGGATGGGACATATAACAAGTCAATGGTTGGTGGTCAGTTGTCAGTGGTTGGATAAAGTACACACTATAACCCATCCGCTTGCGTCTTCGCGAGCGGACACCGGCATCACGCCAAAGGTTCTCCCTGCGGCTGGTTCGTCCCCGCGGCGCGCCATTGCACCAGGGCCACCATCGCCAGCACACCACCAATCGCCGCGATTTGCAGCGTCGTGAGCCGCTCGCTATCGTACTGCCCCCAGGCCAAAGCCACGATGGGAATCACATAGGTCACCATCCCCGCGAACAACGGGCCTTGGTATTTCAACATCTGCAAGAACATCAGCGTCGCCAGCCCGGTGCTGAACACTGCCAGAACAAACATCGACACCATCGCGAGCGGCCAATCCCGCGGCTCCGCCGGTCCGGCTAGCCCTGCTTCCGCGAGTAAGCTGGGGAACAATTGCAATGGCAACAGCAAGAGTCCCGCAATGCCGAGGAACAGCACCGTCATCGGCAGCGGATCCATGTGCGACAGCTTCCATTTGATGTAAGTGTTGCCCAAGGCATACGTAATCGGCACGGTCACCGCGAGCGCCAACACCCCCGGCGCGATCCCGCGCTGGGAGCCATCGAGCACCACACCGCCCAAGCAAATCAGTCCACCAACCACCCCCACCACTTGCCGAAGCGACGGCCAAATGCCGAGCATCGGGATCGAAGCCACAATGGTCACCAACGGCACGAGCGACGGCATCATCCCAAAATAACCATGCTCATCCGCCCGCGACAACACGAAGGGAAGCACAGTGAAAGGCCAAGCATTCGATATCGCCGCGACTAAAAAAATAGGCTTCCAATCGCTCTTGGCGATTCGCACCTCCGGCTGTTTCCAGGCCCAATAAAGCGCAAGCGTCAACGCGCCCCCCAACAACCGAATCGTACTAATCGCCAGCGGCCCCAGCGCCGTGGCCGCGCGATCCATCATGATGAAGCTCGAACCCCAGATCAGGCAGTTGAAGAGGAAATAGAGGTAAGGCATGGGCAGAGTTTAATCGAGAAAGCAAGCTAAAGCCATCCGGCTGTGGCGAAACGCCCTCTGCCACCAAGCTTGGATGTATTGGCCGAAGGCCTCTTTCATCGTAGCCTAGGGCATCGCCCTAGGTGGGTGATACATTGTCACAGTTTGGCCAAAGGCCATATTCATCTCCTTGATTCAAACCCAAACGTATTGCGCGTCGTAGGCCACGCCATATTTGACAAGGAACGCACGAAATTCTTCTTGAAACTACTTCCCGTGGTGATGTTCTTCTTGATTGTTGACGTATGCTTCGGCTTCTTCTCGGTGTGTCGGTCCCACTGAAAACATGCCGTATCCTCGTTGCCAATAAAAGTCTTTGTACTTGGCGCCAAGGGTCTTGATGAACTTCGACGACTCTCGTTTGGTTACTTCCACGAATTCCACCGGTGTGTGCATCTTGCCCATATCAAAGAGGATATGTACGTGATCGGCCACGCCACCGACGACAACCCAGGGAGAATCAAGGTCGCGAATGATTGTTGCCAGATGGGCATGGGCTCTCGGTCGAGTGGCCTTGTCCAAGAAAGGCTGGCGATTCTTGGTGCTGAAGATTAGGTGCGCATAGAGTTTGGTAAGGGATTGCGGCATGGTTGCTCCTAAGGCAGAGCTTTAGGGTGAGGATGAATATGGCCTTCGGCCAAGCGGTCGGTTTTGTATTATTTCCTGGGGCGATGCCCCAGGCTACGTTGAAGAAGGCCTTCGGCCAAATAATTGGACGGTAGAGTGATTATTTTTGCCAACGGCCATCAACATCGTAGCCTAGGGCATCGCCCTAGGTCGGCGTTATCCGTTTTAACCGTTTGGCTGAAAGCCAAATTCACTACAACAATGCCTCGTATCGCGGCCATGAAAGTAGCCTACCGCACCTTCACCTTAAACTGCAAAATCAAACCCGCGCCCTTGGCCAGCGGTTCTTTGATTTCCCACCGCAGCACTTCCGAACCACCATCGTTCGGCTCGGTGGAGAAGTCGGCCGCGACGCTCGCCTTGGCGCTTTCGGGCACATATTCGAGTCGGGTCGTGAGATTGTCGACCACGGTGACGTTCCCCATCTCGCGGTTGCCGATGTTGTCGACGCGCAGGGTGAACTCGATGATCTCGCCTTGCTTGGCTGAGCCGCAGGAAGCCAGTTTAATGATCCGCAAGACGGGCTTGTTCGGCTCGTTCAAGTGATAGATCACACCCGGCGAGCGGTCGCTGACCGCGGCGATCGCGTTGCGGCTATCGGCGGTGATCTGCGGCGATTGGTCGCCGGTCCAGGTGATCGCCGCGAGGCTGGCTCGCGCGATTTTTACCTTTTCGTCACCCGTGAGAATCCCCGCCTTCACGATTTGCAGATTCGCGTAGGGTGCCAACGTGCCGATGTCGGCCAGCAACCGCACTTCGCGGTCCAGCTCGCCCGGTTGTTGACGCTCCTTCAAAAGACTCGCGGGGTCTTGAGCGCGATTGATGTTCGGCTCAACCTTGGCGAGCGAAGTCATGATCTTTTCGTTTTCGTCGATCTTCGCAAGCGCCGTGATTTGGCCGTAGCCGTTGGCTGCATCGTAGCGGGCGTACTCTTGCAGATCGACCACACGGCGGACCACGCCGAACCTTGGAGCGTAGATGCAAACCTGATTGCTCGGTGTGATAATCGTGCGGCCATCGACCGTGTCGTAATGGGCGACCGTGTCTTCTTGTTCCAGCCCCGTCACTTTCCAATCGGCTTTCACGCCGGCGGGGAGTCCATGATCGCCACCGTCGCACAGATATTCATCACGCGGCCCCACCATCGGGCAGTTCTCGCAACCACATCCCGTGCCACATGCCGAGCAGCCTGGCAACTGGCAACCGACCGGCGTCACGCCAGCGGCGTACTCCGCGCGCCGCGCGGAGGGAGGTGGCACATTGAGATTCTCTTGATACATGACCGGCATCACTTGCCGCATCGGTGTCGCTGCCGTGGGAAACTCAGCCGGTGGATACGGAAGCTGCTGCATGGCTTGCTGACCTTGCGGACCGAATTGCATTCCTGGTGGCATGCCCTGCATCTGCTGCGAGTTCTGAGGTTTCACCGTTTGGCAAGAACAGAGAATCAACGTCGCCACCGCGATCACGCCGTAGCGGAACCATGTTGGTGGCCGCGAAAAATCGGTTTGCCAATCTTGAGCGTGCGAATTCACGGAAGTGTGCCTTGTGTTCTTGCTTGGTTGTGCCGTCTCACTTGCCGGTGCCATACTGGGGCATCTCTTCCGGAGCGATAAGTATTTCGTTGGGAA
Source organism: Bythopirellula sp. (assembly GCA_034439695.1). Taxonomy (GTDB): domain Bacteria; phylum Planctomycetota; class Planctomycetia; order Pirellulales; family Lacipirellulaceae; genus Bythopirellula. The sequence goes on from JAWXAV010000062.1 coordinate 7,005, forward strand.
TCGCCTGTTGAACCGCAGCATCTATGCGCATCTGATCAATCCCTGCTTTATTCGGATGACCCCCTGATGGTTGATCAAACACGAACGGTTGCACCGCGCCGTAAGTGAACGAGGCTTCATCCCCTTCCGGCGTGCGTCCACCCAAGCGGATAATCGCCATCGGCCGACCCAAGGAATCGGCCATCACCAGCGGATCGTCTCCCGCGCGGGCTTCCACCCAAGGTTGTTCTTTGCCATCACGAGCAATTGCGGGCGCGAGGTCGGGGTCTTCCAGATAAATCACCCGCGTGATAAAGCGACCTTCCGCGGCCAATGCCAGCTCTTCTTGAGTCAGCTCAACCGGCACCGGAAAACGGAGCGCTTGCCCTGGCGGTGGATACAACCGGTCGATCAATTCGACGGTTGGAAAAACTTCGAGGCCCGGATGGCCAGGAATTTCAGTCACGCGAAAACGATAGACCGGCCCGATGGTGAGTCCCACCATCAACCGGTCAACGTGACCTTCCAGAAAAGTGGTCCCTGCCGCCGGTGCGATCCGTGCTCCTTGAGGGGCACGAATCTCCACCGGCTGACAGGCACCTAACAACGGTGTTCCCCTCAGCAGCCGCTGACGGCCAATCGCTCCCGGAGGCATGGCACCTGCGTGGTGCCAATGCACTGATTTTTCCGCAGCCAACGCTTCCGCGCCGTACGCGAGACCAATCAGAACTGCTGCAAGCAGCAGTGAGCCAGCGACCAACATGCGACTCGCATCGCATGGCTGAGTTGAACGATCCGTTGCCATAAATCTCCATCTCGACCAAAGCTTGTGGCTATTGGCAATCTTCGACGTACTCGCCCTCGGGACATTCCCCTTCGTAGCACTCGCCGTCATGACAACCAGCCACCGCGGCGGCCGCTTTCTTGAGGGCGGTTGGCACGGCGGGAGCCACCGTTCCGTGGAACAGTCGCAAGCCGGCACGATTCGTCTCGGAAATATTCACGTGATTCACAGGCCGTGGGTAATTCATACCAGGACGCTGCTTCACGGTAATCGTCTGCTTGTGAACCGGAGGAGGCAGCATCACCCGCGTGTGATTTTTCATCACGTGCTTGGTGAGACCCGCTTCGTGTCCCAAGGGAATGTGAGGAGGCCCGGGCAAACCAATCGGCGTGCCCACGCTCGGCATACCCCATTGCGGCGTGGTCATCCCCGACACCATGTGCGGAGGCAACGCTTGAGGTGCAAAACCCGCGGTGGACATACCCATCGGAGGCTGCATGCCACCGGCGTAGCCGCCACCTTGATAGCCGCCGCCGGGATAGCAGTTTGGATCAGGCGCGCCGCCTTCGTAAGGAGCACCTTCGGGATACTGGCCTTCTTCTCCCTCGGCGTATTGAGCATGCTCAACACCCCCAGGGCCCATGCCCACCCCGCCGCCACCACCCAATTGCAGGTCGAGATTACCAACCCGCAAGATCGCCAGAATCGCACCGCGACGGTCCGCCTCGGCAATCGGGTCCACACCCGGATCAAGCCGTGTGCTCACCAATGTTTCCACGCCCGACAGCGCGAGTTCTTGGAACTCGGGATCGGGCAAATAAATCACTTTGGTCACAAAGTTACCGCTCAAGACTTGGTCCAGGTCCTCATCGGTGAATTGCACGGGAATCGGCGCGTGAGCCAGGTAAGCATCGGTCCGCGGAGTCACCGGAGCGACTTCCAAGGTGGGATACAGCTCGACCCCTTCGCGGCTCGGCAAGTTGGTCAACTTCAAGCGGTAGATCGCACCCTGGGGAAAGTTCTGCCGACCGGGCATCACTAGCGGAGTGGAATCGAAGATTTGCTGCCCGCTGATATCCCAGGAGATTTCACCCCCCTCGACACCAAGGAAAGCAATCTGCGAAGTTGCGCCGGCACTCATGCCCATTGGAGGGCAGCCAGGTCCATATCCACCCATGGCCATGGCGGGATTCACACCACCACCCATGCCGCCCATGCCCATCCCAGCATCAGGCATCAACACGCCCGGTCCAGGGCCACCCACACCGGGGCCTGGTTCCATCAGCCGCTGGGCAGGCGGCAGATTGTAGGCCAAATGGTGATGTTGCGCGGAGCATTTCGCCCCGGCGAACATGGCCATTAAACAGAGAGCAGTTTTGAACAATTGTTTTTTCATCGCGTTTCCCCCCTCAGGTCGCACGAACATGCGCATGGCGTACGAGGTTGTGGAGTTGCCCGCGGCCCACGGCCTGGGGACTCCGTATTTCGTTCAGTTCATGACCACTGGTTGCTAGCATCCACCTAAAGGCTGATGCTCGCGTTTGCCGTGGACCCCGTTGGCGGAATCTCACTAGAATCCCGCACCCTGAATCACCGGCACTTGGCCATGGGGAATCGACCCCGACGAGTCGAGGTAGTCTTCCGGTGAGTAAGGTCGGCGTGCTACGACCGGAATCTTTGGCAAATCCGTCAAAACCGACAAAGGAAGTCTAATTTGCCTGGCTTATCATGGTGGGGTGCCACTGCTGGCTTGCCCAGCAGTGAACGCCCTGAACGAATTTCACAACGCTCGCAAGCCCAGGGACAGCGCTCTCTGGGTCTCCTAACGCGCGCCACGCTGCTGCTGCTGTCGTTGGCCCCACACACCCTCCAGGCAGAAACCGCCACTAACGGCGATGCCTACCTCGCCGAAGTCCTTGCCGCCATGGAACGTCGGCCGAACGTTTCCGCCAAGCTTCGCCATCAATCGCGGATCGACGCCGACACGCTCCTCGGCTCCGGCAATTTTTGGCAACTCGGTGCCGGCCCCCAGCGTCTGACCCGCTGGGAAATGCAAACCCAGGTCGCCGACAAGGCTGCTAGCTACGTGCAGGTCTTCGATGGTCGCTATCTGTGGACCGATCGCACGGTTCCCAGCGGTCGGCAAATCCATCGCCTCGACGTGGGGAATCTCAAAGCACGGCTACGCACCAATCCCAAAGCGCTGAACGAGTCGAGCAACTGGGAAGACCTCGTCCGCGGCGCGGAGTTCCGCGGCGGCCTGTCGCAAATGCTCGCCGACCTCTTGCGACGCTACCATTTCGCGCCCCCACGCGCCACACAACTCAACGGCTTTGCCGTCGAAGCCCTCATCGGCCAATGGCAGCCCAACCAGTTCGCCGAGCTTTGCCCGATCCTCGGCGAAGAACAAAACTGGCCCGAGCAACTGCCGCATCATGTGCTCGTGCTCGTGGGGCAAAGCAATTTGTTCCCCTACGTGATCGAATTCCGCCGCTCCACCGATGCCGAACTCGCCGAGAACCTCAGCGGCCTCAAACCGACCCACGACCCCCTCGTCCGTTACGAAATCTTCGAGGTTCGCTTCGCCGACGCGATCGACGGCACGGTCTTCCAATTCAAACCCGGCGACGTGGACTGGAGCGATGAAACTTCGCTCGTGTTCGATCAACTCAACAAACAAAAGGGTGCCGCCGAAGCGGAACTCGCGGTGCGGAAAGCGAGCGAGCAGAAGTAGAATGCCATCCACGGGAGCCTCGGCAACCTAGGAATCTGGCTGACTTTGCAGTTCTCCGCAGGAGAGTACAATAAAGAACAAGGCCCTCACCAGTTGTCGATGCGGGAGAATTGAAACATGTCGAGCAGTTCAGTTAAACGCCGCTACAGTAAGCAAGACTTCGCCGAACGTGGCGATGCCATCTACGAAAATAACGTCCGCCCTCAACTTCAGGCCGACGACGACGGCAAATTTGCCGCGATCGACATCGAGAGCGGGATGCATGAGGTGGATGCGAACGAGTTAGCAGCATGTGACAAGCTGCGCGCTCGGGTTCCTGAGGCGCAGATCTGGATGGTACGGATCGGTTCGCCTTATGTCCATCGCTTTGGCGGACGCGAAGTGCGGGGAACGCCACGATTACTGGCGTGGTCAATGAGCGCGAGGCGCGTATTCTGATTCATGTCATCGGAACCGGCGGGCACGAGCAACTAGTCGATGCAGTTGTTGATACAGGATATACAGCGTCGTTGACCTTGCCACCTTCTTTGATTCAGTCATTGATGCTTCAATGGCAGAAGGTAGACCGCGGGACACTTGCCGATGGTAGCGAATGCCTATTTGACGTATACGAAGCTGACGTGGTTTGGGACGGTGAGGTGCAACGGTTGCTTGTCAGCGAGGCCGACACCGACCCGCTGGTGGGAATGTCGCTGTTAAGTGGCTACGAATTGAGAATGGAAGTTTGCTCCCAAGGAAAGCTGGAAATCACGCCGCTGCTGGTTTAACTTCGACTCTGTTGGATGAATTCCGATTGCGGAGAACAACGACATGAGTACCACCCCTAGCGCTGAACGAATGGTCGATTGCCTTGTGACTTACACGCTCGAAGTCGAGGGACGGTTTGTCGTGATCGAACATGTCCCAGCGCGGGTGAACGAAGAAACAGGCGAACGGTTTTTCGCTCCGAAACGGTTGAGCGAATTCAGCAGATCGTGCAGGATAAGCCCAAACCCAGCCGCACGATTTAGACGCCGGTGTTCGAGTTCGCCGCGTAGTGCCACTGCTGCAACTGCAACGAGTCCGCGCGGGTGCCGTTAAGCATTATCGTCTTGGCTTTACCCCGGATTTCCCAGATGACTTCCCGCACAATGGCACGCGATTTGCGCCACACCTTGTAAAAACAGCGGTTTGTACGCTCAACATGCCATCGTGAC
>JAWXAV010000063.1:0-29704 GCA_034439695.1 Bythopirellula sp.
ATAAGCCTCCATCGCTCGATCCTCCTTGATCAGAACTAAAAATCAAGCTTGTAGCAAACCGCAAATAACAACGCTACAGCAACATCGAAAACGCTCTAGTAAGCGAGGTATCGCAACCTGCGTCATGACGGGACGTATCCGTCGATGACATGATCTGGCACTTTGTGTCGAGATCTGTCGGCATGGCTTGTGAGCGGGCTTTGCCGCCTCCGAAGCCGAAGGTTAGTGGTTCGAACCCACTCGGGGATACTTTCTAGAAGGGCATTTGCGAGATGTGGGGTTCGCTGTCGACCTTGGGTAGACTGCAGATTGGACGACAGGCCAGGTTGGATTTCGGACAGTGACATGTCTACTGCGGCGCAATTTTGTATTCAGGACGTACCTCTGCAGTCTGTGGTCAGTCATGCGGATCTTCAAGCGTGCCGCAGCGGGTCGGTCTTGGGGGCGTGGAACGCCATCGCCCATGAACTAGTCAGCGTGCCCAACACGACGGTCATCAACACGGAGACGATGTACGAATTCTTGTGCAAGATTGCCACCAGCGGCCTGACGGGGCTGATCACACTGCTTCTGGACAACGCCCGTACCCATCGATTTGAGAATGTCTTTTTGCTGGCGGCGTAAGGTATGGAGGTCCTCTACGCCGGCTTATCGGTCATCTGTACGGCCTGATGCGTCTCTCGGCACTTGCCTAATGGGAAAATCTGGGAGTTTTCCGGAGAAAGTTTGACTTTGCCAGCTTCCCTACTTAGGGTGAAGTTTGGTGGCGCGGATAGCCTGATAGAACTTAACCGCGACACTCAACCCCCCATTTCGCAAGCAGGGACAAACGGCGACATTCTTCGTCGAGACATCGGTAACGCCCAGCTGGGTGACTACTGGGCATTCCCTGACCCTTCCGCGAGCAGTCGTCCGATGCAGTTTGGTTTTTGCTATATCCCCGATTACTACGAGAACCTGCACGGCTCCTATTCCGGATGGTATCGTCGATTACTCCACGAGTGGGGCACCGCGGACGCCTTGGGCTACGACGCCCTCTGGATCGCCGAACATCGCTTGGCGGGTTACGCCTTTTGCTCAACGCCAGTGATTGCCCAGGCAATCGCGGATCGTACCGAGCGAATACGCATCGGCACAGCTATCTCTCTCTTGCCGCAGCGGCACCCCATGCTGACGGCTGAGGACTGGGCAGCCGTTGACTTGCTGAGCGGCGGCAGGCTCAACTTCGGTATTGGCCGCGGCATCTTGGCCTACGACTTCGCCGCCGTCGGTGTGCCCTCGAGTGAATCGCGGGAGCGGTTCGAGGAGGCATGGGACATTATTCGCCGGCTTTGGACTGAGCCAAGCGTCACCCATCGCGGCAAGTTCTGGTCTTTTGGGGACCATGCGCTCGGTCCGAAACCACTTCAAAAGCCGACACCGCCAATTTACGTCGCCTGCATCGCGACGCCCGATTCCTATCGTTGGGCGGGCACGCATGGTTGCCATCTTATGGTCGCTCCGTTTTTGTTGAAGTCAACTGCCCAGCAAACCGAGTACCTCAATCTCTATCGTGAAGCGCTTGCCGAGGCGGGGCACGGCCCGCGCGAGTTTCAGGTGCTAGGAAATTATCATCTAGCACTGGTGGAAGATGAGCGGCAATCCGCCCTCGTTGACAGCCACATTTATCGCTATCTCGACTTCCTGAACTCGATTCAGACCAACCAGAAACAGCACCTCGACTCGCAGCAATACGTAGCCTATGAGTCGGGAGAAACCCTGTGGAAGGATGCCCAGGAGCTTCGCGACCAACGGGCTGTCGTCGGGACATCCCAGCAGTGTATCGACCGCATCGGCGAACTCTCCGCGGCCTGCGGGCTTACAGGGTGGATGTTCCACATCAACTACGGTGGAGTGCCTCACGAGCGGGTCATCGAACAAATGCACATGTTCGCCGAGGAGATCATGCCGAAATTCCGGACGAAGCCTCTGGCGAAGAAGCAAGCCAACGCCAGTCTGCGTCACAGCTTGCCGCTCGCTACTCCCCAGCGGAACCTGCCGCCGTCCACTTCTGAATTTGTCACTGCATCCCGCGCCCGGCGGATCACCGAACTGGCGACCAACTACACTCGTTCCTGCGTTCTTTTCGCCGCCCACAAACTGGACGTGTTCACGACTATCAGCAGCGCGGGCAAAACGTCGGTCGACTTGGCTCAACAGATCGGCGCGGATCCCCGCGGTGTCGAACGGTTGCTCGATGCCTGCACGAGCTTGGGCCTGCTAACGAAGGTAGATTCTATCTATCGCCTTACTGCCGACAGCAGCGAGGTCTTAGACCGCACGTCGCCCCACTATCTTGGCGACTGGGTCGCCCATTGGGCCGACATGATGGTCAAAGGCAATTGGCAAAAGCTGGCCGAGAATGTCCGCGCGGGCATACCGTTGCCCGTTCCGTGGGAGGGCTTCGCTTTCGATGAACGTCGTGACGCGCTCCACAACTGGGTTGACGGCATGCATGAGATGGCTCTGGCGGGACACGCCGATATTCTGAGCACCATCGAACCACTCAACGGCGCGGGAAAACTCCTGGACGTCGGCGGCGGACCCGGCACCTACAGCATAGTTATGTGCCGTCGCTACCCCGAACTACAGGCCACCGTACTCGACTCGACCGAGGTGAGCAGCGTCGCGCGCGAGATTGTCCGTGCATCCGGCCTCAGCGACCGCATCCGCTTCCGGATTGGCGACTTCTGCACGGAGGACCTTCGTGAGACCTACGATGTCGTCATGCTCTCCAACGTCCTGCACATGGTCGACGAACCCGGTGCGATGGCCATGCTGCGTAATGCGTTCAAACATCTCGCACCGCAAGGGATCCTGTTGGTGCAAGAATGGATGATCGACGACGATGGCACGGCCTCGACACTCTCCACGCTGTTCAACTTGCATATGCTCATTAACCCCAATGGCGACCTCTATCGCTGGGGTCAGTTACGCAAGATGATCGAACAGGCCGGATTGACTGTTGCGCGAACCCTCGAAACGGGCGGTGTCTACGACGTGATCGTCGCTAAAAAACTCGGATGACCCTATAAGCACACAGAGCCGAAGTCGCTAGACTTTGGTCCGCGAGATGACGTGTCATGACTGCACAGCCCTTTGAGCACCGAACCGATAATCGAGCCGAAGTGGTCATCGTTGGTGCAGGCGCGGCCGGCATGGCGGCGGCGATCGCCGCCGCGCGCGCCGGGGCCAACGTGAGTCTTATTGAGCGAACGGCAACCTCCGGCGGCACGGTAGCCAATGCCCTGATTCATACGCTCGGTGGCATCTATGATCAGGACCAGCAACTGCTTAACGGCGGCCTCGCCGCCGAGCTTTCCGATCGCTTGTTCCAGGCCAGCCCACTCACCCGCATCCGCCGCATCGGTAAAACCCAGTGTCTTAACATTTGTCCGCAGATTTACCAGCAAGTCGTCGAAAAGTGGCTCGCCGAGGAGACCAGGATTGAACGGCTTTACGAGACGTGCGTCACGCAGGTCACGGTCGACGGCGACCGAGTCGTCCAGTGTACTGCGGAGTGTGGGAATCGCACTGTCACGGTGCGACCGACAGCTATCGTCGACACCACGGGCACGGCCGAGGTCGTGCGACTTATCGATCCTCAGTGTGTGAATGACGATAACTTGCATGCCGCGGGTGGTTTTATTTTCCGTCTCCGCGGTGTGCGTCCGGGCACTCTCAGTTTTCCTAAGAACATTACACTCGTAAAAAAACTCCGCGACGCGGCTCGGCAGGCGAAGTTGCCATCTTCTTGTGAACACGCTTGGTTAGATCAAGGAGCATATGACGACGAAGTCTTCGTGAAACTGTTCGTACCGCTCACCGATGATTGGCGAAATCCCGTTCAGTTGGCGGAACTAACTCGAGACACTCTCGACATCCAACGACAAGTGATCGCACTACTCCACGAGTGGCCCGAGTTCCGCGACGCGCGACTCATCGCAACCGGTTCGCTGGGAGTGCGCGATGGCGGGCGCATTCGCGGCGAGTATTACCTCACCGAAGAGGATGTCCGCGCCTGCCGCCGCTTTGACGACGCGGCCTGCCGCTGCTGTTGGCCGATCGAATACTGGCACCCCACACAGGGTCTGGAACTGGAGTATCTCCCTGCGGGCGAATACTACGAAATTCCCCTACGAGCGCTGAAAGTCCAGGGTCTCACGAATGTTTGGTCTGCTGGCAAATGCCTTTCAGCCGACCATAAAGCTCAATCTTCCGCTCGCGTGGTTGGTCAGTGCTGGGCCATGGGCGAAGCGGTCGGCAGAGCGGCCGCGGCATGCCCGTCAAATCCCTCACTGAGACTTGAAATACAAGCGGAATCTGGACCATCGATTAGGTAACAAGGCAGATTTTGCTTGCTCCGCATGTTATCATAGCACCTAGAGTGACCACCCTGACTAGATATTACCTCCATGACTAACCTCTATAATATCTTGTATGCCACCGCCCAACGGCAGCCTGCCAAAGTCGCCGTCTGTGACTGCGAAAAGCATCTCCAAGTCACTTACTCTCAACTTGTTGAGCGGATCGACTCGCTGGCCGAGCGTCTGCAAGACTCGGGCATCAGCCCGGGCGCATGCGTCGGACTCCACATTGCCAGCGGGCTGAATTATATCGTGACGACTTACGCCCTCTGGAAACTCAGCGCATGTGTCGTGCCGATTCCACTGGAGCTTGCTCCCCGCGAAAAGCGACAGATTTGTCAGCGGATCGCTATCGGCGCGGTCGTTTCCAACGACCGCTCGGTCTCATTCCTGAGTGGCATGGAGGTTAAAGAGGTCGCCCGCGTCGGCTCCTGCCGAATCATCCACCTGGCACCGCTCCGCGAACATCCCGACGGATTCGAAGAAATAAACGCCGCGTTCATTCGCTTCAGCTCCGGCACAACGGGCACAGCCAAAGGAATCGTCTTGTCGCATGAGTCGATCTTCGACCGCATCCATGCCGCCAATACTGGACTGCGGCTTACGCCGGAAGACCGCGTCGTGTGGCTGTTGTCGATGGCCTACCACTTTGCCGTATCGATCGTCGCCTACCTCACCTTCGGCGCGACAATCATCCTGCATAAACGCGCGATCGACCTGGGCCGGGCTGTCATCGAAGACGCTGCCGACCAAGGCGCTACTATCGTTTACGGTAGTCCGTCTCACTACGATCTCATGGCCCGCGACCGCTCCGGCCGACAAATAGAAAGTTTAAGGCTAGCCATCTCGACGGCTACCGCGCTCTCGGCCGACACGGCCGAGGCGTTCCTCGAACGCTTTGGCGTGCCGCTCACCCAAGCCTACGGTATCATCGAGATCGGCCTGCCCTGCATCAATCTTCGCTACGCGGCCGAGAAAATGGATTCGGTCGGCCAGCCGCTAAAGGGTTTTGAGGTCCGTCTTGTCGACCACATAGAGCCCAGCGGCATGAGCAGCATCGGTTTTCGCGGCAAAGGTTTTTTGGACGCCTATTACGATCCTTGGCAGACCCGTGCGGAGATCATGCAAGACGGTTGGTTTTACACAGGCGACCTGGGTGAAATTGATAACGACGGGTCGGTCTACATTCGCGGTCGGGCCAGTGAAATGATCAACGTCGGCGGCATGAAATTTTTTCCCCGCGAAGTGGAGGACGTGCTCACCTCCCACCCTGCCATCGAGCAGGCCGTAGTCTTCGCCGCCCGGCAAGGCAACGCTCGCGAGTTCGCTTGTGCTCAAGTGGTCTCTCGCACCGACGTAAAAAACCTGCCCTCGCCAGCGGAGCTGCGCCAGTTTTGCGCGAAGCGGCTAGCGCATTTCAAGGTGCCGCAGGTGGTAGAGTTCGTTACTACCCTCGAGCGGACCGCAAGTGGTAAGATTCTTCGCCGAGCCGTCGTGAGGGAACTTTAGTCCTGCGAGGGCTTCCCCTCAGACTGCTTTAATCAATCATGAGCATGAACCTAGGTAATTGGCAACTCGATACGGTCAACGGAGGGATGTTTCGACTTGACGGCGGCGTGATGTTTGGTGTTGTGCCCAAGCATATTTGGAAGCACATCGCCACGCCCGACGCGCAGAACCGCATTCTCTGCGCCAACCACTGCGTCCTGGCCCGCGATGGCCGGCACACGGTGCTGATCGATTCAGGCTACGGCGGTAAATACGCCCTGCTCGATCGCAAGTTCTACGACATGGAGCCCGGCGAGCCACTTGTGGAAAGCTTAGCGCGTCTGGGAGTGGCGCCAGGCGAGGTAGACCATGTCGTGTTCAGTCACTTGCACTTCGATCACGTCGGCGGGGCGACTCGTCACGACGCAACTCATCGGCTAGTCCTTACGTTTCCTAACGCCCAGCATTCCGTCAGCCGGATAGAATGGGCTGCGGCCTCCAGCCAATTGCCAGAGTTGGCCACGGCTTACCCCAGCCAGGAAGTGCTGTCGCTACGAGAGCTCACACGGTTGCGGCTGTTAGAAGATGGCGAAGAAATCGTCCCTGGTCTCACTTCGCGGCTGACTGGAGGGCACACCGAAGGCCACCTCAGTTTTCTATTACGCTCCAACGGTCAGACGGCCTGTTATCCAGGGGACATTTGCCCCTCAACCTACCACCTGCGCCGTATGTGGCATTTGTCTTACGACGTTTTCCCCCTGGATACCCGTCGCAACAAGCCCCGCTTGCTGTCTGAGGCCGCACAAGGCCAATGGTGGATGCTTTGGAACCACGACCCCACCGCGGTCTCCAGCCGAATTGTCCACGATGAGAAACGCGAGTTCGTCGCCGTCGACGCCACCAAGACAGTGTGAAAGTATCACCTACCCCACGAGTCGCCCCTGTGGAAAACGTACCCTTCCCAATCCGTTACGGACGGCAAATCTGCTGGGGCGTGGCGTGCGTGCTGCCTGCGCTCCTCTACGGCGCGATCGGTGCATTCCAGTCAAATACGAACAATGTTCTCGACTGGCTACCGCCGAGTTTTTCGGAGACGCAGAGATTATTCGACTTCGTCGGAAGGTTTGGTAGCGACGAAATCCTTGTGATCAGCTGGGAAGGCTGTACCCTAGACGACCAAAGGCAAGACCTTGTGGCCTCGGAACTAGTCAAGCCCGTGAAAGCGCCGACTGGAGAGCAAGTGCAGTTGTTCCGCAGGGTCTTCACGGGTCGACAAACTCTCGCCGAGATGACTGCCGACCCCTTGAGGCTGCCACCGGACGAGGCTATCGAGCGGATGCGTGGCTGGCTGGTCGGTCCTGATGGCCAGACTACCTGCGCGCTGGCGCTGATCTCCGAGGTCGGAGCGATGCATCGGACTGAGTCGCTGCAATTCGTTCGTGACGTGCTTGAATCGAGCGGTGTGCCCTGGCAGCACGCTCATCTCGGCGGGCCGACGGCTAATGCGGTTGCCATCGACGAAGCCAGCATCGCGCGGATTGCCGAGATGACCCTCGGCTCAGCACTGTTGGGTCTGATTGTTGCTTGGTTATTTCTTAGATCGATGCGAATGGTGACTATCGTCATGATCACCGCAGTCGTCGCCTGGAGTGCCAGCCTGTCGCTGGTCTACCTCAGCGGCACGAACATGGATGCGGTCCTGCTCTTGATGCCTGCCTTGGTGTTCGTGCTCACGGTCTGTGGAGGAATGCACTTTACGAACTACCACGCCGATGCAGTCGCCGAATTAGGAGAGAACCAAGCGGCCGTCGCAATGGCGCTCCGTCGCGGCTGGCTGCCGTGCGTGCTGTCGGAGCTGACGACGGCTTTCGGGCTAGGTTCGCTACTCATGAGTGAGCTGGTGCCGGTCCGCAAGTTTGGCTTCTTTGCAGCGGTGTCCATGGCGTTTATTATGTTTTCCTTGCTCGTGGTCTGGCCCGCACTGATGAGCGTCTGGCCCGCGCGCGGTACATCTGCCATTGTCACAACTCGCAAGGAGCGTTCTTCGCATTGGTGGCGACCGCTGTACTTGGTCGCGACTAGGTTTCCGAACGCTTGGCTGGTGGTGTTCGTTGCACTGCTGCCTGTGTGCGGCTTCGGTATCTCTCAGCTCAGAACTTCCGCGCAACTCGAAGATCTTCTATCTCCGAACTCATCTGCTGTCCAAAGTTACAAGTGGCTTCAAGAGCACGTTGGATCGTTGACACCCGTGGAAATTGAATTACGATTCGAGCGTAATGCAATAGAGGATGCAACTGTCTTGCTCCAGCAGGCAGAGGTTGTCGAACGCTTACGCCGCGAACTGCTGGAGTCGCCGAAAGTGGACGGCGTTATCTCCGCTACCACATTTGCGCCTACCCTTCCGACTACCCACAGCGCCCGAGACCTCCTCATGCGACGTGTGATCGCTACTCGCTTGGAAAAGCACCGAGACCGTTTGGAAGAAATCCAGTTCCTACACTCCGACGACCACTTCCAGACTTGGCGTATTAGCACCCGAGTCAATTCGCTTGATCTCGATTATGGCAAATTCCTTAGTGAACTAGACAGACAAGTAAACTCTTTGATCGAGGAAGTCAACCAGGACGGCATGAAGGTCACGGTCAATGTTTGTGGTGGGGTACCGCTGATCTATATTGCCCAGGAGCAACTTTTGAAAGACCTCATCAAAAGTTTTACGACGGCGTTCTTCCTCGTCGGACTGACAATGGTCGTCTTGAACCGAAGTGTGTTGGGAGGTCTCCTCTCGGTGATCCCCAACGTCTTCCCCGTGATCGTGGCGTTTGGTGTGATGGGGCTCACCGACTGGCCCATCGACATCGGTACGGTGATGACAGCCAGTGTGGCCATGGGTATTTGCGACGACGACACCTGGCATTTTCTCGTCTGGTTTCGTCGTGGTTTCTTGCGTTTCGGTTCCAATCGTAAGGCCGTTCGCTTTGCCTATCGCCATTGCGCCACGGCGATGTTGGAAACCTCGATCATCTGCGGGGTCGGCCTCTTGGTGTTTGTGATCAGTCCGTTTACGCCGATCGCTCGGTTTGGGCTGGTTATGGCCCTCTTGCTAGCCTTAGGACTTCTCGGTGATTTAGTGTTCTTGCCCGCTGCCTTGTGTAGCTCGCTAGGCCTGAGAATGGGCCAGAATATTGGGCAGAAATCCGCCCTGATGGATGAGCCTCTGTAGAGGATATATGCCAGACTAAAAAACATCCTAAATCATATACAGCATGTATCTTACGTAGTTTGACTATTTTTCCATTCTAAGCATAATGTAGCTCTCGCTCTTAAATATGGCTATTTTTCTGTGACTGTGCCTTTAACAAGGGCTGATTTCATGGGGTCCATTCTGCTTACAGGTTCCACCGGATTGGTGGGACAATATCTGGTGCGAGAACTCCTTGAATTGGGACTCGATTTGGTGGTTGTCGTGCGCGGCTCCAAACTGGAATCAGCCGCCGAACGCTTCGATTCCGTCATGCGTCGCTGGGAAGCCGAAGTCGGCTATGCTCTGCCCCGGCCAGTCGTCATGGAAGGAAACCTCTGTTTGCCAGGACTAGGAGTTTCGCCTGAGGATCGCCAATGGATCAGTAAAAATTGTGATACGGTAATCCATGTCGGGGCAAGCATGGTCTTTCGCGAAGACCAACACGGCGAACCTTTCCGAACGAATGTGGGAGGCGTCGAAAACCTCCTGCAGTTCTGCCAAGAAGCTCGCCTGCGGCGTTTTCACCATGTGTCGACCGCCTACATCTGCGGCCTTCGCGAGGGCCGTGTCTTTGAGTCGGAAGTCGATTTGGGCCAAGAGTTGGGCAATGTCTACGAACAAAGCAAGCTTCAAGCCGAGAAGCTCGTGCGACAAGCTGACTTCTTGGAGAAGCTGACCATCTACCGTCCGGCGAGCGTCGTCGGTGACTACCGCACCGGCTTTGTCACCACGACTCATGGGTTCTACCTACCCCTTCAGTTGGCTCACATCGTGGCGGACAAAATCTATGTCGGCGACATGAACGAACGGTTCATGGGTCTTCTGGGGCTGCGCGGTAACGAAGGCAAGAATCTCGTACCCGTCGATTGGCTTGCCAAGGCAATCGCCACGATCTTTACCCGTCCCGATTTGCACGGCCAGACCTATCACCTGGCTTCGCCAAAGCCGGTCGCCGTATCCACAATTCAGTTGGTTATTCAAAAAGCGATCGAGGCGTATCATCCCAAACCGATGCGGTCCTCGGGCGGCGCGGATCTGTCGGTCTACGAATCGCTGTTTCAAGAATATATGCGCATCTATCAGTCGCATTGGCGAGACGATCCAAAATTTGACCTGACGAACACGAACGCGGCACTGCCAGAGTTGCCTTGCCCCGAGATGAAAGAGGACGCGCTCATGCGTATCGCGCGGTTCCCCATCGAGCGGAATTTCAATCTCGCGCCGTTCCGGAAAGTTGAAGCGGCCTTCGACGTGGCTCGCTACCTGGGAGGACGCATGCAGACCCGGGGGAAGCCCGACGGGGCAGCCCCAACCCGATGCAATTTTCAAGTGAACGGACGCGGTGGTGGACAATGGCAGTTGTGGCACCACGGCGATCAACTCTCCGCGATCGATCGCGGCCTGGCGGACAAGGAAGCCAATAAATGTTACCTGAGTTCGGCAACCTTTCGATTGTTGACGGAAGGCAAACTGTCGGTCGCCAAGTCGATTGACGAGGGGAGAATTGTACTAGAAGGTGCTCCCCCTGGCCGTAAAAAACTTTTCACGTTGTTGGAGAAGCTCGTTATCAACAATTGATATTTGTCAACAAGAAATTGAGGAAGGGATTCTTAAGACAATGAAAGTGTGAGTTACAACAGTGTCCCAGACTTCATTTCCCACAAGGCCAGAAAGCATCCCCATTGCAATTGTCGGCATGGCGTGCAAATTGCCAGGCGCTGACAACCTCGAAGAGTATTGGCGGCTCCTCATCGAAGGCCGCAGTGCCGTCGTCGAGCTGCCCGCCGACCGGCTCGACGAGGAGCTTTACTACGATCCCAAGGTCGGCGAGTTAGGTAAATGCTATTCCAAGCTGGGAGCGATCATTTCGAGCCGCGAATTCCAGCACCATAATTGCCCTATTCCAGTGGAGTTGCTGCGCGGCGTCGATCCGACTCATCTCTTGATGTGCGAAGTGGCAGGCGCGGCTCTCAAACATGCGGGCTTTGATCCCTTTGCCCTGCCAGAGGCAGTTCGCAATTGCGGGGTCTTTATCGGACACGCACAAGGTAGCGAACTGGCGGGCGACTATACCTACGCCACCTGCATCGAAGAGGCGGCGGAGATCTTGCGAGACAGTGACGAATTCCGCAAGTTGACCCCCGCGGATCAACAAGGTGTTGTGCAAGAGCTTATCGATGACGTTCGCAGTCGCAAGCCGCGGCGTACACTCGACACGCCAGACGTCTCGGCCTGCATGGTGGCGGGTACGATTACCAAGGCCTTTGGTCTCAACGGACCCTTCGCGGCGATCAATTCCGCCTGTGCCTCTTCGCTGCAGTCAATTTTGCTAGGTGCCCGAGCGCTTCAGTTGGGCCGTGTTGACATGGCAATTGTAGGGGGCGCTTCCGACTGCAAGAGTGATTCACTCATCCTGTTTTCCGCCGCCCGGGCGATGAGTTCCACTGGCACGCGGCCGTTCGATTCCGACGCTGACGGTCTTATCTGCGGGGAAGGTTATGCGGCAATCGTCTTGAAAACGCTGTCCCGCGCATTGGCCGATAGCGATGAGATTCACGCTGTGATTCGTGGCTTAGGGATTTCCTCGGACGGTAAGGGCAAAAGCCTGTGGGCCCCGCGTAAAGAAGGCCAGATGGAAGCGATGAAACGCGCCTACCGCGTCGGTGCCGACATCTCGAAACTACAGTATCTGGAAGCTCACTCCACGGCGACGCAACTCGGCGATGCCACCGAACTCAACACGATCACCGAAATTTTGTCCCAGCATTTCCCGCCGGGAAAGAAAATACCTATTACCAGTGTCAAAGCGAACATCGGCCACTCACTTGAAACCGCCGGAATTGCCAGCGTAGTCAAGGCTGTCCTGTGCATGAAGCACGAAGTCATCCCCCCGGCCATCAATATCAGACATCTCAACCCCAAGATCGATTGGGAAACGGCACCGATCTACGTGCCAACCAAAGCCGTGCCCTGGCCCGCGACGAACGATGGCTCGCCACGTCTGGCGGGAATCAATGCCTTTGGCATTGGCGGGCTCAATATGCACATTGCACTGGAAGAGTTCACCGAGGCCAGTCAAAACCTCGCTACTCCAGCCGCGCCACCCTCCACGGAGGAGGATGCGGTAGCGGTCATTGGCATGGGTTGTATCTTGCCGGGGGCTGCGAATGTCGGCCAGTTGTGGGAACTGCTCACTTCGGGTCGCGACCCCAAGAGTCCGGCTCCGAAGGATCGGTTGCGCTTTGATTTGCTACCGCGAGTTAATGGGGCTGCTCCGAAGACACCGCCGTTGGGTGGATTCGTGCAAGGATTCGAATACGACTGGCGTCGCCACAAGGTTCCCCCCAAGCAAATCGCCCAGGCCGATCCCTTGCAATTCATGCTGCTGGACGCCGCGGACCAAGCCCTCAATGACGCCGGTTACGATCAGAAACCCTTCGATCGCGGCCGCGTGGGTGTGTTGGTGGGCACGGAGTTCGGCGGCGACTTTTCATTCCAATTGCAGATGGGCCTCCGCCTGCCAGACATGCAAAAAGTGATCCGCCGCAGTCTCTCCAAGCGCAACTTGTCGCCAGGGCAAGTTCAATTGGTCGCTGAGCAATTTTCAACCGCACTCTTGGAGCGCTGGCCGGCGCTCATCGACGAGACCGGCAGCTTCAGCACGAGCTCCCTGGCCTCGAGGATCGGCAAGACTTGGAATCTTATGGGAGGAGCCGCGGCACTTGACGCTGGCGAGGCGTCTTCACTGATGGCCGTTGGCATTAGCATCGATATGCTCCTCGCTGGCGACTGCGAGATGATGATCTGCGCCGCCGGACAGCGTCGTATGGGGCTACCTGAGTATGAGTCCCTCGCACTGAGCGGTCTATTGAACAATGGTGCGGCAATTCATTCTAGCTTGGACACGCGGGGCAAGGGATTCATACCCGGCGAAGGCGTGGGAGTCTTAATTCTGAAACGCTTGGTCGACGCCCGCCGCGACGGAGATCGCATCCGTGCGATTATTCGTGGAGTCGGCGCAGCGCATCATGATTCCTTGCAACATGCGTTGAAAACCGCCCTTGAGCGCTCTTTTCAACAAAGTGACGTCAGTCCCGATAATATATTAGTTATTGAGTTGGACGCTCTCACCCACGACATGGCAAACCAGCAACTCCAAGCCTTCTCCGCCATGCAGAACGGCAGCCACCACCGTGCGCCGCTAGCCGTTGGCTCGGTTTCGAGCCAGATTGGCTTTACACACGGTGCGTCGGGTATGGCGTCGCTGTTGAAAGCGGTACTTGAGCTCGGACATGGACAGGTGCTGCCGACGAGGGGGGTCGAATTCCCTGCAAGGATTTCCACAACAAACTTTGACCTGCCCGGTAGGATTGATGGTTCGCGGCCAGTCGAAAGTGAAGCGACGATGGCATCGGTCGTTTCCTGCGGTCGTGGCATGGCCTACCACCTTGTGTGTGAAGCAGGGCAGATTATTGCGGCAACCCCTCGGAAAAGCGAAACCTCGCAGGGAGCTTCCAACATTGCCGTGGACTCGCCGGTTGCACTCGTTTCCACCACCACTTCGGTCGCATCGGTGCCTGAATTGGAGGCATTCTTAATCAATTTTGTCGTCGAACAAACCGGCTACCCGGCCGAGGTCGTCGAGTTGGACGCCGACATGGAAGCTGATCTGGGCATAGACAGCATCAAGAAAGCTCAGCTTTTTGGTGAGTTGCAGGAGTACTTCGATGTGACTCCGGACGAGAATCTCACGCTCGACGACTTTCCGACCTTGCGACACGTGGTGAAATTCCTTGCTCGCTCAACCACTGGGGCAAGCTCCTCCGCGCATACTCCGACCGCCATTGAGGAAGCATCGCCGGTATCGCAACATTCTGTAGCGTCAGCACCAACTGCGTTAGCCGTACCCGAACCGGCCTCAAGTGAGTGGCGTATCGTCCGATTTGGCGCACTTACGATGGACGATCTCTACCAGCAACTCTCTGCTGCCTTGGCCGACTGTGGGAAGACATTCGCCGCTAGTCTCAGCACCTTCTCGCCTCAGCATAACGCGCGGCTAGCGATAGTCGCCGACAACGCGGAAACACTGCGGGCCAAACTGCAACTCGCCGGGACTCAACTGAAAAACCCAACTGCCTTGGCGGCCCTCGAGCGTCAAGGCGTGTTTTGCTGCCCATCGCTCGAAGTGACCCGGCCGCGAATCGCCTTCATGTTTCCAGGACAGGGCTCGCAGTACGTAGGCATGTTGCGTGGACTTGTCGAGTCGCATGCCGTGGCTGCCGCCGCGCTTAGCGAGGTCGAATCCGTGCTCACACAGCTCGGGTCGCCGAGCTTTGCCCAAATGGCGTGGGGCACAACTGGCCAATTGGGCAAGGATGCTTGGGCCACTCAAGCTTCAATGATGGCGGCCAACTACATCGTCAATTCCGCCCTGCGGGCTGAAGGGATCGTGCCTGAGATCGCCGTGGGACACAGTTACGGCGAGTACTGTGCCCTGGTCGCGACTGGCGCGTGGAGCCTCGGACAAGCTTTGCGGGTCACTCGCGCTCGATGCACGGGAATCGACTTGTGTAAGAATGCCCACGGCGGGCTTCTGGCTGTTTCTGCGACACCCGCTCAAGTTCGCGAGCTCGTAGGATCGGATTTGGAAATTCACGTCGCTATTCACAATGCGCCGACGCAGACCGTCGTCGGGGGCGGGCTGGCGTCACTCGAGACTTTGGCGAAGCGATTGGAACAGGCTGGGTATCAGGCCCGCAAACTTCCAGTCCCCTGCCCCTTCCATA
This sequence comes from Bythopirellula sp., assembly GCA_034439695.1. Taxonomy (GTDB): domain Bacteria; phylum Planctomycetota; class Planctomycetia; order Pirellulales; family Lacipirellulaceae; genus Bythopirellula. The sequence continues at coordinate 14,925 of JAWXAV010000063.1, forward strand.
CGCCGCTCATGAGCGAGTCCTGCGGTCACTTGCGGGAATCGCTTCGCGCCGCAGAGATCACTCGGCCCACAATCGCCACGTTCAGCTTGGTTACCAATCGAGAAATTGAGAGTGCGGAAGAGATTCGCGCCAATCTCGAAGCCCACATGACCCGGCCACAGCTTTACGCCGATGCGGTCCGCACATTGGCCGAGGAGCGGCCCACGGTGTTCGTTGAAGTCGGTCCTCAGCAGCACCTCACGCGGCTTAACGAACAAACCTTAGTCGGTATTCAGGCACGACTTATCGCCAGCGACGCTCCCAAGGGTGTGGCCAGGGAACAGGTCTGCCGAGTTCGGGCGATGTTGGAATGCTGCGGCGCGCTGGATCAGCCCATTCCCGCAGCTCTCACTGCCAAGTCGGTAGCTAAGCATGAGGTTGTACACTTCGACGCCACCCAGAGACGTACCGAAAAGATGCGCCTGGCCGCGAGTGTTGAACCGAAACCCGCGACGGGTTCTTTTGACCAGCGCGACAGGTCGGAGATGCTATCCCATGCACTTTTATGGCAACCCACGAGCGAAAATGGCAACGGCAGTGTTGCTGCCCCAATAGAACCGGCAAGTGAGGTTTCCAACATATGGCATGTTGGCGAAAACTTCGCGGCCGAAACCGAACTGGCCCCGCAAGTGACTGCCGCGGCGGTTCAATTATTAGACGAGCCCGTTTCCACGACGCGGCACTCTAACGTACCAGCGGCAAACGTCGACTCCAGTGAGTTAGAGGCGTTCCTGGTGAATTTCGTCGTCGCACAGACTGGCTATCCGCCTGAGCTCGTCGAATTGGACGCTGACCTGGAAGCAGATCTGGGCATCGACAGTATCAAGAAAGCTCAGCTTTTCGGTGAGTTGCAGGAATACTTCGACGTAACTCCCAACGAAAATCTCACACTCGACGATTTTCCCACATTGCGCCACGTCGTCCATTACCTCACCGAGAACATGGTGACGACACCAATCACCGTTGCCGCAGAGATTGCTACAGCGCCGGTAGTCGTCGCACCGCCAGCACCCGACGCTACAGTCGCAACCGAAACGGTGCAAGTGACAGTTGCCGTCCCGAGCACTGACAGGTCTGAACTGGAGGCGTTCCTGATAAACTTCGTCGTGGAGCAGACCGGCTATCCGCCCGAGCTCGTCGAACTGGACGCCGACTTAGAAGCTGACTTGGGCATCGACAGCATCAAGAAAGCTCAGCTTTTCGGTGAGTTGCAGGAATACTTCGACGTGACTCCTAGCGAAAATCTCACTCTGGATGATTTTCCAACACTCCGTCATGTGGTTGCGTATCTGTCTTCCAACCTCTCACCCGCGCCTGTCACCGAAGTTGTTTCACTCGCTCCGTCAGCACCGCCAGTCTTAGAACCTACTCCGCAGCCGGTGAAAGTGGCTGCGCCCGTTGTCGAGATGCCTTCGAGATCGCGACTTACGGCTACCATCTCCAGCGAATATATCCGCAGTGTTCGCTTGGACGGCTCGGCCTACGAGATGGGACTCAAGCACGGGCAAGAGTTCAAGGCCGAGATACGCCGCGCTTTGTATCGCCTGGCCGATCTGTCCCAGGACGATGCAGCCGAGGTTCCTGCTTGGGCGGTGCCATCTGAGCAAATGTTTTCCGCGGACGACTTGGCTGAATTGGAAGGCATCGCCGACGCCGTTCAGGTATCGGTGGCCAATCTCGTTGCCTTGAATCTCGCTTTGTTCGCAGACCTAGGGAGATCATCGCTCCAGTTCGCGGTAGAAGTCGAGCGCAACGGACGGGCCGTGCGTCACGCACTCCGCGACGAACTACCGATGGGCTCGAAACTTGCCGATTGTTTGGTACCTATTGTCCAGATGCGCGAGCCGAACCGGGGCCTTGCCTCGGTCGCCGTCACTTATGCCGGTTGTGTGGGGGCTTTGGCGGGGCTCAATACCCGGGGCCTTGCCGTCACCAGTGGCGTGCTGGTCGATGGAGTTGCGAGGAACTCGCATGGTCAGCGACATACGCTGTTGACGCGACAATTGTTGGAACAAGCCGACGACATCGCCATGGCGCTAGCCACACTTCAGCATGCGTCGCCCTCAAATCCCTGGAACATGGTCCTGAGTGCCACCGACCGGCTACCCGTTTGCGTTGAGTGCGTGGGTGAATCACTCGAAGTGCTCGAAGACAAGCTTGTACTGGCGGCCAATCACAGGATGCTCTCACCAGTTACCACAAACGGCTCACACGCTTCGGCGGATCGTTGTAAGAAGCTACGTCAATTCCTCGTCGGCTCGTCCCATTCCGCAGCCGATTTGCAGATTGCACTCTCGAGCTACGATATTCAGGCAGACCGCCAGTTGTGTGTGCTTATCGACCATGCCAGCGGAGAATTAGCTGTCTACTTCGGTGCGGCTAAGGAAACGAACGACAAGTGCTTCTGCCGCTTTGATATTCATGAAATGCTCGACCCCAGCGCGATCGCACCCGCGACACAGAATCACGCCCCGGTTGAGCCTCGTCCGCGAGAGTTTATCGCGAAACCCTATGATTTGAACGACGAGCAGGGTGTCGCCGAGCGGTTTGTCCTGCGATTAGTTGATGTCTCTTGGCCTCTCAACTCACCAGCCACACCGACGTTCAACGGCCCCGCACTAGTGATCGGCGACAACCCCGCGGCCGAAGCACTTGCGGATCAGTTGCGCAGCCTAGGCGCAGTTGTACACCGTCTGGCATCGCTAGATTCTCGTCAGGCAGCCATCGACCGCTTGGAGCAACTTTGCGCCGAACGACCCGTCACGCACCTCTTCTTGATGTCCCCGCGAAACGCAGGCAGCGCCGACTACTTTGATCTCGACACTTGGCAGCGAGCGTATGAATCGCAAGTTCTGACGCCGTTTTTTCTTTGCCAGCGCTGGGTGCAATTGGCAGGTGCGGGCAAGTGGCTCGACAAGTGTACGGTAATTGCGATCGCCAACTGCAACGGCGATTTCGGCTTCAGCGGCAACGTTCCCCAGCCCACAACCGGCGCGCTCACCGGTTTGATGAAGTCGCTTTACCTGGAGATGAAACACATGGGTGGAAACCAGTCGTTCCTGGCCAAAGCCATCGACTGCCCACCCGATGAGCCGCCCACGGAACTTGCCCGCTTCATCTGTCGGGAACTCGCGGCGCGGACACCCGACTACGAGGTTGGTTATGTCGGCGGCAAGCGTTACTTGCAGGTCGCAATTCCGCGCGCGGCACAGGTCCGTGCAAACCCAGAACGGCCCCCGCGCGGCAACTGGATTGTGACCGGCGGAGCACGCGGCATTACGGCCGAGTGTGCCCTCGAGCTTGGCCAGCGGTTCGGGGTCAAGTTACACCTCGTGGGCACAAGCAACCTTGAGCCGATCAATCACGCTTGGCGTAACCTCGACGAGACGGGTCTGGCAGCGCTGCGATCGGAGACGATCCTACGATCTCGCGAGTCGAACGAAAAACCAAACGAAGCTTGGGAGCGCGTGCATAAGCAAATTGAGATCGACCGCAATCTCCGAGCCTTTGCCCAGGCGGGCGTCGAGGTGTGTTACCACAGGTGTGATGTTGCCGATCGTACCGCCCTCTCCCAAGTGCTCGAACAGATTCGCCACGAACACGGTCCCATTGAGGGTATCCTGCATGGCGCGGGGATCGAACGCTCCTGCCGATTGGAAAAGAAACGTACCGAGGATGTGCTAGCCACGTTTGGCTCGAAGGTTCTCGGCGCATGGAACCTCATGACGCTTACGCGAAATGACCCCATCGGTCACTTCATCGGCTTTGGCTCGGTGAGCGGTCGTTTTGGCAGCTACGGACAGGTCGATTACTGCATGGCCAGCGACATGCTCTGCAAACTCGTTTCCTGGTACGGCAACCAACGTCCATCGTGCCACGCAATTGGTTTTCACTGGCACCCCTGGGACGAAATCGGCATGGCGTTTCGGCCCGAATCGCGTACCGCCTTGCAAAATACCAACGGCCTGACTTTAATGCCCAAACGGGAAGGTCTGCGGCATTTTCTGCGCGAGTTGTACGCCGGTCAAGCGGATAGCGAAGTGCTCGTCACTGACCGCACTTACCACAACCTTTTTTACCCCAAGAACGTTGACGTACTAGCTGAAAAGTATCGCACGGGCAAACTCGTGGAGTTTCCCACTCGCAAGCCCCGCCAAGTGGCAAGTCGCCATGTGCTTCGTATGCGACCCGTCCCGCTTTCCACGCAGCCGGCGAATCGTCCAGCCATCACTGGTCCCGCTTACATATTGGGTGACAATCCGGATGCGATGGCACTGGGCGATCATTTGATCGCCAGTGGTGTTTCCGTGCGATTTCTGCCGGTGTACGACGATTCCGAGTCGACAATCGCACACTTGGAAGCAGCGTGGAAGTTGCAGCCCGCCCGCAACCTGTTCCTGCTCACCGCTCGCGACCAAGAAGCCGGTGAGTTTCAAACCGCCGAAGCATTACGTCGCCGCATGCAGCGTGGTGTCTACTTGCCATTTCAAGTGACCCAGCGCTGGTTCCAACTGCTGTCGGAACTTCCATTCAACGAGCCCGCCACCCTGGTGGCCGTTACTTCCTTGGGCGGGGACTTTGGCTTTGGTGGATGTGTTTCCGCGCCAGAAAGCGGGGCACTCAGTGGACTGCTCAAGAGCGTTTATGTCGAGGACTCGCGCCACCAGCATACTCACTTCCGTGTGAAGGTGATCGACAGCCCCCGCGACGAACCCCCGGCGGATATTGCAGCGGCCATTTGCGCAGAAGTGACTAGCAACACGCCCGAGGTTGAGGTGGCTTGGTCGCGCGGCGAGCGGCGGACCGTGGCTTGCGTTTTGGCTCCCGTCGAGCGATTGCCGCTACGCGATCCACAGCGCGGCAGCACTTGGGTTGTCACCGGCGGTGGCCGCGGCATCACCGCGTTCGCCGCATTGATGCTTGGCAGACGTTTTGGGCTGAAGCTCCATGTCATCGGCAAGAGCCCGGCACCTGATCTCGCAGCTCCGTGGCTCCACTGTGACGACGAAGAACTGAAAAAATACAAAGGTGCCGTTGTTCGCGAGGCGATTGCCCAGGGTCGGTCGCCGGAAGACGATTGGGGTCGCATCCGCAAAGGCCGTGAGATCGCACAGATCATGGCCAAATATGTTGAAGGAGGTGTCGAGGCCCACTATCACGCATGCGACATCACTGATGAAACCGCGCTGAGCGAAGTTCTCGACTCAATCCGCCGCGCAGACGGCCCCATCGAAGGGGTCATTCACGGGGCGGGCTACGCCAAGGCAGCCCGCTTTGATAGCGTTACCGACCAACGGCTTCGGCTTACATTCGGCCCCAAGACCGAAGGCACCGCGGCATTGATGCAGCTCACCCGCAACGATCCCCTACGATATTTTCTCGCCTTCGGCTCCATGAGCGGTCGTTACGGCGGTAACGGTCTCAGCGACTACGCTGCCGCGAACGAAATGCTGGCCAAGTTATGCGACTGGTTCCGCCACCAGCGTCCCGATTGCGCGACCACCTGCTTCCACTGGCAAACGTGGGACCGCATCGGCATGGCTATGATTGCTGACGCCGTCGAAATCACCAAGAGCTCATTCAAAATGGACTTCCTTCAACCGGAAGAGGGTGTCGAGCACCTGATCCAGGAAGTGCGGGCCGGTGCTCCCGAGTCAGAAGTCCTTATCGCGGACAGTTTTTTTGAAAAAACCTTCTACACTTATCCGCTGATGCGGGCCGAAGAGCTTCCAGCCCCCGCCGCACAATTAGGCACGGCGCGCCCTCTGATCGATTCCCTCGCGGAAAGCTCCACCCGATCAGCCGTCGCCCAAGTGACGTTCGCTCCTACTCGTGATCCGTTTCTCGTCGAGCACCGGCTGAAACAGAGCCCCTTCCTGCCGGGAGTCCTGGGTTTGGAAGCCGTGCTGGAAGCTGCGGCCCTGTGGCGAGCAGGGCAGTCAATCGCCGAGGTTAGGGATGTCGAGATCATCAACGGCTTGATGTTCCGGACGGATGAACCAATCGCTACGCAGGTTCGACTGACCCTTAGGGGCGACTCAGTCGAGTCACAACTTGTCAGCGAGCTCCGCAATCGAGCCGGACAAGTCATCGACCCCAATCGGCTTCACGTTCGCGCAATAGTACACTTCGGAAGCGCTTTGCCGCTAGAGTCCTCGAACGCTGGCACACCTCCGCTGGGTTGGCATTCCTTCGTCTATCCGGACGACGGCCTGTTATATCACGGGCCCACGCTACGATGTTTGAAACAATTTGCCTTCCAGTACGAGGGCGGTTGGGGCCAAATCGTTGCGCCACCGCTGGCGGATTTGGCTGGGACTCGGTCCGACATCGGTTGGATTCTGCCTGCAGCGATGCTTGACGCCTGCGTCGTCTGCTGTGGTAGCTTCGTTTTCCTCCAGTTTGGAGGACAACTCGAAGTGCCTTACGGCTTCGAGCAAATCCGCTGGTCGCGGCAGCCTCAGCCCGGCGAAGTGTGCGTCGCACGTTTCTATTTCCGAGGCCGAGAAAGTCGTCACAGCCGCTTCGACTTCACGCTTCACGGCAGCGACGGTGAACCCCTCCTGCAAGTGGTCGGCTACCGCACGATCCGCGTGGGAGGCGAAAACTCATGATTGTTTCCGCACAGTGCGAACTCTATTATTCAACGCTCACCGACTTGGAGGTTGAAAGTGCCTCCACGGCCAGCGACTGGCTTTCGGAAGACGAACTGGTCTTGTGGCATAAGTTTCGCGCGACCGTCCGTCGGGACACCTTCCTCGCTGGCCGCATCCTCGCCAAGCGCTTGCTCCGAGCACAGCATTGCGCGGCCTCGCAAGCAGTTCCTTCCCAAATCACCATTCGTAGCGACGCTTCTTCTTCCGGCGTTCGGCCGCGGATTATGCTCGGCGGCCACCGACTAGCCTACTCGCTCTCCATCTCACACACCAGCGATGCGGTACTCGTGGGTGGCACGAATCGCTTTGGCATTTCAATAGGTGTTGATTTGGTGCAGATGCGCGCGCTGGGTGCCGCCTTCGAGCGGAGTTGGTTCACCGAGGCTGAATCCACCTGTTTGCGAGAAAACGAAGGTGAAATGACGGTGGCCGACATCTGGGCGATGAAAGAGGCCGTGTTCAAAGCGGTGCATCGCGGCGAATCCTTCGCCCCCCGCAGTGTCGAGATCCACTTGAAGCCCGAGGGGATGACAGTCTTTTACCACGGCCGCAACTTGGGTGACCGTTGTCATCTTCGGGTCTGGCGACTCGGTGACGAAGTGGCCGCCGTGGCAACCTACCAGCGACTCGGTGCCCGGTCCCAACGCAACAGCGAACTACGCGATTCGCAATTTACAACTTCTAACCTCATTCCTTGCTCCTTGAGACTTATCCCATGATCGACTTAACCGGACGCGTGGCCCTGGTGACCGGCAGCTCACGTGGCATTGGTAGCGCGTGCGCCTATCGACTAGCTGAAGCCGGCGCGGACATCGTACTCAACTACGCCACTTCCCGCTCCGCCGCCGCACAAGTGGCCGAGCGCATTCAGGCCCTTGGCCGTCGCGTGGCGGTCGTCAAAGCCGACGTCTCCGAGAGAGACGATATCGAGTCGATGATCGAATTCATCGAAGTGGAGTTCGGTAGGCTCGACATCATCGTCAGCAACGCCGCCTCCGGAGGCTTTCGCTCGATGATGTCCATCAACGAGCAGAATTTCGTCGGAACGATGAGGACCAACGTCCTCGCGCTGATCCAACTGGTGCAAGTGGCGGCAAAGCTTTTGGAACAGTCTCCGGGCCGAGCGAAGGTCATCGGCATCTCCAGCCACGGCTCTGTCATGGCGGTTCCGATGTACGGCTCCGTGGGTGGTTCGAAAGCGGCGCTCGAAAGCTTTGCCCGCCATCTCGCCCTGGAACTCGGTGATCGCGGCATCAACGTCAACATCGTGAGAGCGGGGCTCGTGGCCACCGATTCCACCACCAAACTCCCCTACGCGGATCAAATGTTCGAGGGACGCAAGTGGCGCAGCATGACCGGCGACCGCTTCGTCGAAAAAGAAGACGTCGCCAATGCCGTGCTCTTTTTGGCCAGTCCTTTGAGCGACATGATTCAGGGCGAAACGCTCACCGTCGACTGCGGGGCGCAGGTCCACGTCTAGCCCAGCGAGTAATGCGATGAGATTCTGCGTCAGTCTGCTCTGTGCGGTGACGGCCTCCTGGGGTCTGTCCGCCGCAGCGCTGTCTCGAGAGCTAGCGCTCGCCTCGCTCGTGCCAGACAATGCAATCGCCTGCCTCACGACGCCCGACCTTGCGCAACTCGACAGCCAGTGGACTGCCACTGGCTTTTACCGATTGTGGCAAGACGATGCACTGCGGAACTTCCAAACTTCGTTTCACCAAGCGAGCCGACTCTCGCCGGACGTGGAACAATCCCTGCTCGGGGTGAGCCGGCAACAACTGCTCGAAGTGGCTTCTGGCGAAGTCTGTTTGGCATTGATACCCGTCGGCGAACGCGACACGGGCTTTCTGCTTCTGGTCGATGTCTCACGGCACAAGGCAGAAGCCGCTCAGATCGAGGCCGAACTTCGTTTGCGATCATCCACAACGGCAGGCATGGTTCGCAACTGCTTTCTAGAGGAGGGCGTACTCGGCATTACAAATCGTAAGGAACTCGCCGGGGAGGCGCTGGAGCGGTTGAAGAACCCGTCCGATGAAAGTCTACTCGCTTCCTCAGCTTATCAGATCGTGGCGGAACAGAGCCACGCCGCCGCCGGCAGCGCACCCGTGCAATTGAACTGGTTCATCGATCCCTGGGCCTTTCAGAAGCTACTCACTCGTGCCAGCCCCGCGAGCGCGAGCAATTCGTGGAATCAACTCGCCGCAGCAGGATTTCAAGTTATCCGAGCTGCGGGCGGCATGATGAGATTTGCCACTACGGAGCACGATATGGAGCATCACTGGTTCATCTACGCGCCCGGTGAGCGAGAAAAAGCCGCGCGGCTTCTCGATTTTAAGCCGCTCGACGCCTGGGAGCTACCGGCCTGGATTCCAGCTAATGTCGACTCGGTCGTGGAAGTCCACTGGAATCTCGCCGGCGCTCTGACCGGTTATGGCTCGCTCTTCGACGCGGCCTATGCGGAAGGGATCGAAGGTACTTTCGAGGCCGTCCTGGATGATATCTACCAAGAACCCGATGGTCCGCAAGTCGACATCCCGGCTCTCACAAAACTCCAAACGGGACCGGTGCTGTGTCTTTCCAAGACATCGGCAGACCGAGGCACCGCAATCGTCTACGCGGTGAAAGTCAATGACGAACCACAAATCGCCAACGCCCTCCAACGGATGTTCGAGACCGATGAAGGCGTCCACCGCAAGTCAATCGGCAAGTTCGATATCTGGGTGTTTGCGGGAACTTCGGCCGATGAAGATGAAAGTGACGCGCCCACTATGGGGCCGGATCTTGCTGGCTATGCACTGTGCGCTGCCCAAGACTACTTGTACGTCTCGACTTCGGCAACGGCCCTCGAAAAACTGTTGTCAGAGCCAATGCCGCCTGAACTCATTGAGGACAAGATGTTCCTGGCTCTACAGACCCAAGCAGTTGCACAACGCACAATGGACTCCATCGGCTGGCGTGTCACCCCGTTGGCGGCCGGATTGAGACCGCTGTATCAAGACTTGCGAGCCACAGGCATCGTTGACCTTGGCCAAGTATTGGGTGATGCCTCGTCCGACGCCCGCCAAGTCGACTTTTCACTATTGCCCGCTGGCGAGGTTCTTCCCAAGTTTATCGGGGCTGGTTGGGGATTAGTCGATCAGCTTGAAGATGGCTGGCTCATGCGCGGTTCCGTGCTCAAGCATGTGGAGTAAGACGTTGTCTCGAATTCTGATCACCATTTGCTGTTGGCTGCTTGTAGCAATTCCGCACTCTACGGTGACTGCTGGTGAACCTGTTTACGAAACACCACCCAAACTGGACTTCGAGTCTTACAGCCTGCCCAACTTGCACGTCGGCATCTCCACAAACTTAATCAACGCCGTGTTGGCCAGCAATACGCGCACCCGCGCGCCGTTTCGTGAAAACATTTCCGGTACAACTTATCGTGGGACGAGCACCACTGATGCCCAATTCAGTCTCCGCACGGAACCAGACGACGATGGCATTGCGATCACCTTGCTGTGGAACGCTACGATCGCTTCCCGGTCGTACAGCACCACGCAACGCACTGACGTGAGCAGCCGTAGCACGACGCGCATCACTGCCAGCAAAAAATTGATACGGCAAGTGGACGGTTGGCAGGTCGAGCCAGCTCAGGCCTCGACGACCTCCCGGTCGCAGATCACGGGAGTGACTGTCCGTCGCCTATTCGGACGTCGAGTCGCCCGCCGTCGAGCCTATCAGCAGCGGACCGCCGTGGACCGGAGCATCGCTCACCGCGCCGCCCTGCGCACCCGCAGCGAGTTTGATCGCACGATCGATGTCATGCTCGCCAGCTGGGAAACAGATTTTGACCGCCGTGTTCGCCAACCACTGACCGAGCGAGACCTGCTTCCAACGGTCGCTCAACTACAGTCGACTGACGAGTCCGTAGAACTGGCATTTTTGCAGGCTCATGACGAGCAGTATGGTACGGCCACAGGTCTTGTGGAGAGCGTTCCCCCGTCGGCCGGAGACTTTTCCGTGAGTTTGCATCAGTCGGCGTTCAACAATTTTACCACCAACCTGCTTGCCGGAGAACGGCTCAGCGAAGACCAACTGGCCGCACAACTGTCCAAACATCTAGGCTTGAAACCGCTAGAACTTCTTCCGTCCGACTCGGAGAAACTTTGGTCTATCGACTTCTACGAAGAAAATCCGCTCCGCGTGGAGTTCCACAATGGCATCGTCATCGTCACGTTGCTGGCGCGAGGCTTCCAGATTGGAGATCAAGCCATTCCTGGGGCAAGATTGCGGGTTGCCTATCAACTTAGCGTTGCCGACTCCCAACTTGTCGGCCAGCGCCAAGGCCGCATCGAGATCGTGCCCCTCACAACAGGCCAGGAGAATGACAACGTCGGCGTGCGTTTTCAAGTCTTCCGTAGCATGCTGCGCCGCCGCTTCGAGCGGCTGTTTCCCTCCGAGTTCACTTGGTCACAACCTCCAGTACCCCAGAATTGGCCGCCTAGCGCCAAACTCCACTTCAGCAAACTCCAGGCGAACGATGAATGGCTGATACTCGACTGCCGTCTGTCTTCATCACGGACCGAGAAATTCTCCCTTAACGGCACAAACTAAGTGCTTTTCGTGAGTTGTCGCACATAAGCGGCAAGCAACGCGCGGGCCGCAGGCTCGGTGAGCTCGTGCGGGTCCCAGTTCAGATTGAGGTACGTGTCGCGGCCATAATTACCCAAAATCAGCGACGCCCGTGTTCCCGGCCGCACTGGCGGCGCGCCAGTGATTCGCTCCAGCCGCACGCCCCCGCTGATCCACTTACGCTCTTCGTGCTCCAACGGCAACCGCCCCAACAGCCGTCCCGCATTGCTCAGTACCACGGTGGCGAACGAGCGGTCCGAATGCAAGACGCTGCGAATCATGCTCGGAAAGCGGCAAGCGTACCCGAGCCCGCCAACAAAATAGAGCGGTAACCGCCACTTCCGTACCGCTGCCAGCTCGTCTCGCACGCCAGCAAAGAGTCGCTCGGCATCATCGCATTCTGACTGTTTGCGATCCAAGAACCAAAATCCCAGCACGTTTGCCGCGGGCAGCAGTTGATCTCCTCGCATTCGCAGGCTCACCGGCACATTCACCACCAGCCGCCGCCGATCGCCGCCATGTTGCCGGTTCCAATCCCGCAGCGTCACGAGCAAGTCGCACAGCAAGAGATCATTGATGGTGATACCTGCCCGTGCTGCACGGGCCTGCAAAAGGTCGCGGTCCACTTTGTCGAGCGTATGCAACACGAATCCCAGGTCCGCGGTGTCTGAGGTCGGTTGCGGAGTAATGTCTCGCGGCGCTACCACTAAACTAGGTCGACACAGGAGCCGCTTCACCCAGTAGCCGGCGGTCCTCCCCGCGTCGCGCCAATTGGGCCGATAGCCCGCCTTGGTCAGTCCAAAGTCACCCCGCAGTCTCAGTCGCTCGGGCTCGAGAGGCGGCAGTTTCGCGCTGGGATCCGTTCCCGCGACGGTCGAGTCATAAGCGACCAACAAGTCGGAGACAAACTGCAACTGCCCCAAGGCGTCGCTACAGGCGTGATGTATCTGCAGCACCAGACGACTCTGCTCGGGTCCGATCCGCGCCCACAGCCGCACTCCCACGTTTCTCGTGAGGTCGATGTACCGACCGGCCGCATGATCGATAGGCGTCGCGCTGTCTGCCCAATCGAGTGGCAACGAGCGATCTTGCGCCGGGATCCAGCGAGGAATCTTTCCTACCGTAATATCCACATTGGCGGCCAAGAGCGGATGCCGCGCCAAACACAAGCCCAGCGCAGCCTCAAACGCATCTCGCCTCAGTGGTCCGCTAAACATTAACTCCAGCGGATAGGTGGTCGGATAGTCCGGCCGATCGTCACACCAATAGTAAAACTCGAACGGAGTCAGTGGCAAAGGAAACAGCTCAACGGCCATGATTTTCTTCGCGCTGGTGGTTTTTTCCTGTGATTACTTGTTAGACTATTAGTTTAATTCGCCCGCGAGCGATTGCACGCGGTTCTCCCGCGCTGGGCTTGCAAATACCTCCCAAGTCTGCAGGAAACACCATGCCTATCGATTATGCTTGCCAGGGTGCCGTGGGCTATATCACGCTCAATCGGCCGCCGGGAAACAACTACGATCTGGCGGGCATGGAGGAATTGTCCCACGCGATCCAAACCGCCGCCTGCGACGACGCAGCGCGGGTCATTGTGCTGCGGAGCGGCATTCGTGCGCTGTTTTGCCTGGGTGCGGACGTCCGCTATCTCACTGAGGCCACGCTTGAAGAGAATCTCCACTTGGCCGACCGAGCCCACGCCACCCTCAGCAGTATCGCCAACATTCCCAAACCGTTTATTGCCCTCTTGGAAGGGCACGCATTGGGCGGCGGCTTGGAGATCGCCTTGGCTTGTGACTTCCGCTTCGCCGCGGGCGGCAACTACCAGATTGGGTTACCTGAAGCGCAACTTGGCCTCATGCCCGGCAATGGCGGGACGCAGCGACTTGCTCGATTGATTGGGCCAACTAAAACACTCGAACTCTTGTTTGCCGCGCGCCGGTTCAGTCCTATTGAAGCGCACGAGTTGGGAATCGTCGATCGCCTATTCCCTGCTGCGGAAGCTGCGAGCAATACGCACGAATATGCCGACAAGCTGGCACAAGGCGCGAGCACCGCGCTGGGTGCGATGAAGTTGGCCGTCTGGCAAGGCATCGAGCGCCCGCTACGCGATGGCCTCGAACTGGAAAAGAAACACGTCACCGCCGTGCTCACCAGCACCCAGTTCCACGAGGGGGTGCGTGCCTTCCTCGAAAAGCGCCCGCCGAAGTTTCATCCCTAGCGTACCGCACTGATCTTGAGGAAGGTGTACCGTCATGCAACTCCACTGAATGAAATTCATTCTGAAAATTTGAATTTACAGGGCGAAACGAGTTCAAATTTGGGCCGAGCGGTTCGCAATTTTTGACAAAAAACAGTCGACACGATGCTAAGGAGATTCACGATAGACGTAGTTCAACTAGCCCCCAAGCTGCTCACGGCGCTTGAGTTCACAAGTGGACTTGGTCTACTGGCCTCCCGGTTCGGTGATCTTATTATCCAGTCCTTGCTGGTTCCTAAGTCCGACAGTATCGAAAAGATCGGAGTCACGGCTGATACTAATTATTACTTTCGGCATATCTCTCTCGCCGGAGTGAAAGCGGCGATTCAGTACATCATTGACTTCGTCAAGGAAGGTGGCTTCGGGGTGTTATTCAGCAGTCGAGGTTTGAGTTCTGCGCGAGATGCTTCCGGCAACCCAACATGCGATCGCCCTCTCATTACCTCCATTGTTGACCAAGTAGTTCCGCGATTATTTTGGGTGGACTACAGATTGGACTACAATGAGTGTCGCTAGGCGTCGCGGAATGTCGTCTGTTGGCATCGAATCCGCTAATAAGCGAGGTATCGCAACACTGCGTCGTGACGGTACGTATCGGTCAATGACATGATTTGGCACTTTGTGTCGAGATATGTCGGCATGGCTTGTAAGCGGGCTTTGCTGCGCCGAGCAGGCTGGACAAATCTTGAATCAACTCGTTCAGTCGGGTTGGGGTCAATTGCAAGCCGTACCGCCAACTGACAGAGGCGGACGGCCACACGAAAGTTCGTTTTGAATGTCTACGAAACCTTGTGAGACTCGGGAGCTTTGGAGGTTTCGTCGACATAGAGAGCCGAACGCGAGGAATCTTGGAATCTGAAGCCCGTATGTTCAGTGGCTATTTCAATGTGAAATTGTCTTGGTGACAGGCCTCAGTTCTTTACGTTTTCCCTGTGCCGTGATGGCTTTTCTTGCTGAGTTGGGCTTACGACAGCCTAAAGCGATTATACGCAAAGTAGGTGCCATTCCCGCTGACGAGAATACCTGTCGGAAGAGCAAGTGGAGAGCAAGCAGACAAGTGTGGTATCGCGCCGACACCGTAAAAAAACGGCGTTGAATGCGATTTAGGCAACTGGCTCTTAATCAGTAGGTTGTTGGTTCGATTCCAACAGGGAGCACTTCTCTTAAGTTGTTTCGAGAATAGCTATTAGCTTCAGCGATGCCCTTCTCCACGA
>JAWXAV010000064.1:0-16507 GCA_034439695.1 Bythopirellula sp.
CTGCTGCCGAGTCCATCGTCAAAGGTCAGCATGATTCCCGTCGTGTTGACGACGGTGTTGTGGGCGATAACCGCATCCTTCACTTGGTAGTAACCGCTAAGCGGGGAGTTCGGCACACCCGCCGAGAGCGAGATCGCGCCACCGGCGCGATCGTCAACATTGGCGATATAATTATTGACGATCGTCTGCCTCTCGCCGATGACGCGAATTGCTCCACTGTTATTCTTATTCTCCCCCAAAAAGAAATTTCCCTCGACCAGCGTGTCGTTGCCATGTCTGAGAGTGAGCGTGCCCGCTGATTCGCGGAACGTGTTGTAGCGATAGGTATTGTGTCCCGACTTGTTGGAGATGATTTCAATCTCGCCGTCGAGTCTTTCAAACAGATTGTTTTCCACGGTCGTGTAGGAATCGCCGAGCGAATCGGTGCTTGTGCCAATGCGGATCGTCTCGAATCCGTTGGGGTCGGCGGGATTCACCGGCACGGGGCGATCTACGAAATGATTGGCGTCGATCTGATGGTTGTCCGTATTCGCTAAGTCCCGCCAGACGGTGACGGTGACACCCGAATGGTTTTGTCCTTCAAAGCGATTGTGATCGACGCGGTTGTTCTGGCCGTAGAGCGAGACCCAAAAATAACGGGTGTCGACGCTCGCCGGGTTGTAGTCAATGATCGCGGAATTGGTTAGGCGGGAGTTGGTCGCCTCGCCCTGGGAGCCACGGAATTCGACGACATGATCGTCCTCGGCCAACGCCCCGCCTGCAAACTTCAATCCATCGGCCACAAGCCAATTGCCTGAGATATTGAGCTTCGAGTTGCCGTTGAGCACGACTTGCCCCGGCGTCTGGGCGCGGAGTGTAATCGGGGCACCGGAGTTGCCGTTGCCCGCGAACTGAATTCGTTGATTGGTCCAAGTACCATCGGTCATGATGAGCGTGTCACCAGGCTGGGCGAACTGCATTGTGGAAGTGATTTGTGCCGCGGAGGAAACCATGTATTCAGCGGCAAAACTCATATTTGCGCACAGTATCCAAGCCGCAAGCACCACGAACGCTTGGCAGGAAACTTTTAACCAACAGACTTGTGCAAGTTTTTTTGACGGCGAGCGACCACTCATTGCACAAATGGCTTGCCGCCATCCCAAGTCAGTTCAATCTTCAAATCATCCGTTGGCTCGTTGATCTCAAATTCCAATTCGGAAGTACGAAAGTCGGCATATTTTGGTGGAGCCATCCACCGCACTTTGCTGGCGCTAATGACTTCCATCGCGGAAATCTGTGCGCGGTGGCGACCAGGGACCACGCCATCACCGCCGTCATAGCAGGTGAGGGTGAATTTGCCTTCCGCATCAAGCTTTCCGGACGAAGGACGTGCTCCGTCGGGAACAAATTTTATGTTGCCCACCGTGAGTGGCTGCCCATCAATCAAGACGTGTCCAGAAACCGTGACGCGAGCAGGTCGGCTTTCGCCGCAGCCGGTCGCCAATAGCAAGATTGTCAACAGTGCTGCAATCTGCCAACGACGCGAGAACCTGCGTTGTTTCGCGGGGGTAATGGTATGCGAGTCTGTCATTGCTCTGACGCGGCCTCTTGCCCGGTTAAGTGATCTTTTGCGGAGTCCTTTTCTGACGTTGCCGAAGAATTCTCTTGCTCATCCTCGGCATCAGGCATTTCATTTCCCTCCCAGGTGAGATCGATCACGAGGTCGCTGCGTGGACCTTCAATCTGCTCCTCGATTTCAGAAGTGCGAAAATCGGCGTATTTGCTCGGAGCTAGCCATTCGACCTCCCCAGCGTCTTCATCAATGACTTTGGAAGCGGAAACAGCCACGCGATACTTGCCGGGAGCAACACCCTTTTGATCCGGATCAGACGAGAGCGATGTTTCCGCCAAAGCGAAGGTGCCATCCGAGAGAATCGCACTTGTGACGGGTCGGCCTTTCTCGGGGACAAAGCGAATCGAACCCAGGGACAACGGCTCGCCGTCGATCATGACTTTCCCTGACACGGGATAGCGCATGGGTTGCTCGCCACAGCCGAGGAGCCCGACTGCGACAAAAGACAAACCGATTGCACTTAAGGCTTTGCCCAGTGTTACGAGAGACATCTGCTTTATCTGTTCCTTAAAATCCATATCAGTCACCCGTGCAGGCTTGCTTATCGATTGTGTCCATTGCTAGTGGAGCGCCAGCGATCGTGGAGAGGTTTTGGTAGAGATCGAGATCGATGGAATCTTGCAAGAAATCGACATGACCATCGAGATATACGAACTGCGCGCCGCCAGGATGTCGACTCGCAAAGGCACCGTTGACCAAATCACCTTCGATAGCGAGAGTGTCAACCCAAGGAGGTGTATTCAAGGCGACCGTAGTCGTGCGAAAGCAATCGAGATAGCGGAGAACATTGGTCCAAATATTGCGACTCGAAGCGCCATTAATCGTTCCCTTGGAAGTTTCGATCACTTCTCCCACGGAAATGGTGTTGCTCGTGCCATCTTCGACTTGTTTGAGCGCCACCTGTGTGCGATAGAGATGAGGGCCAGTGTTGTGATGCTTTGTCATGCAGGCGTTCACGGGCGAATAGAGTGCGCCGCCGTTGATACCGCGATGACCTGCCACAAAAGCATAAGAACCCACCGCCGGAGCTGGGAGCCCCAATGTCCCGTCTTCTATAAAGAGTTCACTGCCCTCAGAGGGACAGATGTATCCAGAAACACTGGTTGCCATGGCTTCTCGACGTGCAGGAAAAACAGCGGGATCTTGCCAATCGACGCCAGAAGTCTTATAGGAAAACGCTGGCCAGATGCCGTCATTCTCATAAATATCCAATCTATCGAAGAGAGCCGGCTGCTCGATAAATGGCAGTAACAGTACAAAGCCGCTTGCTCCGGAACGCTCTATTGCGGTACGCAATGCACGCATTTCCCTGGAACTCGTCGAATCGGGTCCTAACCGTGCTGGCACTATATAGCCGTTGATACTTTCATGATTCAAGTCCGCCAAGCCCACCTGCTTGAGGTTGTTGGAACACGACATCCGCCGAGCGGCCTCGCGGGCGGCTTGCACCGCTGGCAAGAGGAGTGCGACCAACACGCCGATGATCGCGATGACCACCAAAAGCTCCACCAAAGTGAAACCGCGAGCAGGTCGATTCTTATGATCCGCTCTTGTTATTGATTTGGCGTACATAGTCCACTCCTAAAAAGAAAAGTGCTGAATCGCTCTGGTCGTGGCGCACCCCAAAATCTCCCTCCCCGGCCGTATCCCGGGGAGGGGTCTTTTAACGAACGCCGTCCAGTTCTCAAAGTGACAAATTGGCAGCCCCGATCAATTCCTTCGTAGCCGCCTGCTCGCAAACGCGAATGCTCCCGCGCAGCCTAGTAAGATCAAAGATGCTGGTTCGGGAATTGCGCAATATTCGATCTTGATGTTTGTAAAATCGATCCCATTGTTGGGTGTGTTCACCGTGTTGACCGACCCAAAAACATTCGAAGTCACATGGAACGCGAGCATTCCGAAAGTGCTTGCGATTCCACTGGCATCAGTCGCGGTGTAGCTGCTCAGTTCGGTGTTTCCCTGAGACAGCGACCCTGTGATATCCAAGGTGTCTAAACCTGTTCGCTTCACCGACAAGATGACCGTGTAGCTGGTATTGGCCAAAAATTTATACGTATTGCCACCCGCCGTAAGCGAAGTGTAGTCAGCCGTGGTGGCCATGAGTTGGCCCGACGCAGGATTCGACCGCTCCCGCATGCTGATGTTCTCGTCATTCGTTGCGAGGTTGACGTCCAAGTCCATCATGTACCCCGGCAGGTTGTTGTAAATTGCGTTGGGAGTACCGCTCGAAGCAGAAATGTCTGCTGCCAAGCCGGGCTTGCCCGTGGTGTCAAACAGACCGAATCGAAACGCGGCACTTCCAGGTCTGACCGTGGCTGGCGTGGTAAATGTGGAGGTCGTCTTTAGCGAATCGCCCACGTTGAGCGACTGGGCCGCAAAGGTTCCGTGGATCCCACGACCGGAGGATCCCGAGACCAATCCCAAGGATCCGACGGCTACCTCGATGGCACTTGCCGTCGTCGATGCCCACCAATCCGTGTCCTGGGCGTCCACTCCATTTGTGCGTCCTCCGTCTGCCCAACTGTCGTCGACAATTATGGTTGCCTGGACGGTCGAGACCATCGGCAGAAAGGCAACAAGCAGCATGCAAAAAATCCGCAGCCAGTTGTTGCTCACATACTTCGTACGGTAAAAAATCATTAGACTACCTCCCAAAAAGGTGTGTGCATCACTCGATCACTTATTACGTTCGCCACTTCTCAAGCTTCATGTCGCATCATGCCCGCGAAAAGCGCGCTCCGCGTGGGAATGATGGTCTGGTCCGCGGGATCAAGAAATGACCCGCTTACGAATGCCCCCCGCCAACAATCCTCCTAGGCTCAGCAGCAATAAGGCACTTGGTTCGGGAACGGCGCTCACTGCGGCCAACGCGCCACCGTTATACGCCCCCTGCCAAGCCGCGAGGTCACCCGGGCTGAAAGGACTGGGCGAGCCGCCCCGCTGCCAAACCAGGAAGTCGCGCCCGTCGACGTCCCCATCGCCATCAAAATCACCGGCGATGCCCGCATTGCTGCCAAAAATTTCTAGCTTAAAGTTGTCGAGCACCAAGTCCACGTCGTCGATGCCGGTATTACGTATGGCAAAATAATCCCAGGAATCGCTGGAAATGCCGTCCGGAATCATGCCGCCCATGCCATCATCATTGAATAAAGACTCTTGATCCATGAGCGAATAAGAGATGCCTGTCGCCCGATCCGTCGCGGTAAGAATCGCCTTGATGGTATCTCCAGGGGTAACGTCGGTAGCTCGTTCCAAAGTCAGCGACAAATTATAAACCTTGCGAACATCGAGATTGACCAACCCATAGTCGGTCCCACCAGGGGTCATAGGCTGAGGTACTGCGACCGTGTCGAGATCACCGGTTCCTTGCATAATGCGCTTGTCATTCGTATCCGTTCCAGCGACGTTCGTTTCTTCACGAATGCGCCAACCACCCCCATTAGGAATAATTGGCGGGAACGAGCCGACGGGATTCTCCAAAATGACAGAGCCATACCATCCTCGATCATTAGTGCTGCCAATATTGCTGCCCGAAGCAGGAAGGCTTCCTCGCGTACCGTCAAAATAACCGTCCTCTTGCCCCCAGACGGCAGGCGTCTGGGTGACTGGGGCGATGGTGTCTTTGCCGGCAACGGGGTTAGTCAAGCCGAGTTGGTTATCCGTATCTTGAAAAAGACCGAAACGGATATCGGCGTCGTCGGGTTGCTCGACCGCATTAGCATTGGGAGCATCACGCCAGACACGAAAATCAAAACTGACCTTAACTTGGTCACCCACTTCGGGACCGAGCGAAATCGTTTCATCAAAAAATGCAGCGGCTGAGTTTCCACGCCCTTTCGAATTGTACGACAGAGCGTAGCCGTTATTGATAGCCGTGGTAGCCAACCCGCCAACGGTTGTAGTGGGCTTCGTTTCGAGCATGGAGCCTTGTGTATCGTCGACAATGGCGATGAAGGCCCGACGATCACCGTTATTGGCGCCGGTGAAGCCTGAGTGCGACAACCAACGCAAGCCCGTATCGCCAGAATCCAAGGCAGTTCCGACCTCGGGATTCGTGGCCCGGTCGTCGATCAAAGGATCGGGGTTGGGGTCGGGATTCGAACCGCGGGCTGGGATGTACGTGCCTATGCCATTGGTTTGCGTATCCGTGTCGGCATCATTGATAACGCCGTCGTTGTTACGATCAGCATCCCCAAAGCCATCAAAAAATTTAACGACCCCCAATGCGTTAGGTGCTTGGCTCGCGCAGAAAACCAAAACAAAGCCGAATACTAAAGAGAACCGATGAAGTGCATTCTTGAAGACATTCCAACACGGTTTAACGTGGGCCGCTGCCATGACAATAACCTTTCCAAAGAGATTTCACTGCGATGCGATAAGCACTGAGAAGAAATTTATGACGACGTCTGCCTCAGACTCGTCAGACAAAGTTCAACAGACAACAAAACGAGAAAGTAGACAAGAAAAATAGAATCTCACTTCTACCATAATGGGGGTTAATTCAGTCCGGGACAATCCGATTCCTCGGATAACAGTTCCAATTTTTCGACGCCTGATGTTCAATGACTAGCTCTGCCACGGAACGCGGTTTTTGTCCTTGGTTCCCCCTAGACCTGATCGCGGAACTTGTTGCGGTAGTCCGAAGGTGTCATATCCTCATTCGTGCGAAACACGTCACAAAAGTATTTGGGCTCGCTAAAACCAGTACGTTGCGAGATTTTCCAGATCGGCAACTCGGTTTCGCCCAGGAGCAATTTCGCGCGGGCCAGCCTGACGCGGGTAATCTCGGCTTTGATGGTTCGGCCAAGAATTCGCTTAATTCGCCGTTCGAGAGTGCTGGGAGACCGCGTTGCAAGTTTCAGCACGTCTTTCACACGGATACCCTCCACCGCTTTTTCGCGAATGAAGCGGATTGCCGCAGTCACCTCGTCATCGGCAACAGCCAGCACATCCGTGGACTGCCTCGCGGCAACTCCGCGTGGTGGCCCCAGCAGGACCGGATCCGATTTGATCTTCGTGCCGGTCATGAAGGAATGCAGCACCCGAGCTGCTTCGTAGCCAATCCGGCTGGGATTAGCGTCAATGCTCGTCAGCGGTGGCGTGCATAAATTGCAAAGATGCGGATCATTGTCGACACCAATAACGGCCACCTCGTCGGGCACATGCAAATCAGCCCGCCGGCAGGCATCCAACACTTCATGACCTCGGCCATCGTGACAAGTCATGATGCCAATGGGCTTGGGAAGCTGCTGGAGCCATTTCACGATTTGGCGCTGCTGTTTATCCCAATCGAGCGCCTGGCCTCTGCGTGAGCTCCCCAAATAAACTTCGCATTCAAATCCGGCGGCTTTGACCGAGTCGACGAAATAATCGCAGCGTCGATCTTGATTGGGATTTTGGCCCCGCGGAGTGCCACAAAAGGCAAAGTTTCGGAGGCCGCAGTCTTGCAGATGCTCGAAGGCCAGCTTCGAGACGGGTCGATTATCCACGCCGATGAAAGGTAGACCCAAATTCTGGAACGCACCACGCAAGTCGACGGTGGGAATGCCGGTTTGCAGTATGGCATTCGCCATCCGCTTGTCATCAATCCGCGCCAGGATGCCATCGCCTCGCCAACTCTTCAGCCAGAAAGGTGGCGGGTCGTTCTGGCCATGCGGCTCGAAGAAAATTGACCAGGGCCCATGTTCCTGATGATAGCGGGCCACGCCTCTCAAGAGTCCTCGAGCATATTCTCGAGAGGTTTCCACCAGTAAAGCGACATGCAACATGGTTTAGAGTCACGTGGCGAAAAGGCATTCAAGATTTTCGGAAGAGTGGTAAGGATTCTAAACACAGCAGGCAGGGCAAGAGTATCCGAATATTCCGCATCTTACTCCGATTTTTCGACATAGCAAGGTTTTCCACAATAGTTTCTGCCAGCCAACATCACTCGCAACGAACTCCAAGGGCACAACTGGCGAGAGAAGTCCCATGATATTTGTTCCCATGGGTTCACCGTGAAGATTAGCGAGCAAACTTTTCGTCGCTGGACTCCTCGACTTCTTGGCATGGTCAAAAACCGGAAGTGGTTTCCGTAGTTTTTGATTGTCGGAATCAACTTTTTCACCCATGATGAAGGTTCTCATCCTCATGCACACTCTCGTTGAGTGGTCTGGCAGGCAACTTGGTACTTGGTGCCGAAAGATTAAGTTTGTTGTTCCTCATAGATTTGCTGACCTGCTGTGGGTTCCCATCGAGATGAAGCACTCAAGATCGGCCTCTCAACTCAGGAATATCGCTTGCGGGCTGATCGCCATTTGGCTTGGCACGAGCATCTTCCCTTGCCGAGCCGTGGAAAGCGCGTGGATCAAGACCGGCGCCACGGGCCGCTTGCTCTATGTGCCCGATGCTGAAGGCGACCGCATTCTCGATTTCTCGAACGTGGGTTATCGCGGCAAAGGAACCGATTTGATTCCACAGGCCGTCGCCAACGCGGTGATCATCGTACCGATGGCAGGCGATGATACTGCACAGATTCAAGCGGCCATCAATCAAGTCTCTGCTCTGCCACTTGGGCCAGATGGTTTTCGTGGTGCCGTGCTTCTGCAGCCTGGCACGTTCGACATCGGCAG
Source organism: Bythopirellula sp. (assembly GCA_034439695.1). Classification (GTDB taxonomy): domain Bacteria; phylum Planctomycetota; class Planctomycetia; order Pirellulales; family Lacipirellulaceae; genus Bythopirellula. Next base: position 8,224 of record JAWXAV010000064.1, read on the forward strand.
CCAGTTGGAGATTCGAGCGAGCGGAGTTGTGCTACGCGGAAGCGGTTCCGATGCTGGTGGCACAGTCTTACATGGTCGCAATCCATTGGTGGGAGTAACGAATCCCAACCAGCGGCCATTGGTGCGAGTCTATGGCAACGGCAACAGGTCTGACATTGGTTCGACCCGCAACATGATTGAAAAGGTGGTTCCAGCCGGGGCGCGCAGTTTTCGAGTGGACTCGATCTCGGGATTCTCCGTGGGCGATACCGTGCGCATCGAACGCCCCAGCACGGCTGCCTGGATCGAAGCCGTGGGGATGGACAACCCTCCCGATGGTGATCCCCCCTGGGCAGCGGGAACGATGAACATCCGTTACGACCGCACGATCACACGGATCGAGGGGAATCGCATTTTTGTCGACGCCCCGTTGGCGAACTCCTTTGAAACGCAATTCGGCGGCGGAACCATTCGTGAATACTCCTGGTCGGGGGCCATCAACAACATCGGCATTGAAAATCTGCGCGGAGATACGGACTTCACTTCCGCCACGGATGAAGATCATGCTTGGGAATTTATTTCCATTGGAGACAACACAAGCTCGAATCGTGCGCAAAACGTCTGGGTTCGCGATATCGAAGTTTCTCATTTTGGTGATTCCGCGGTTGTGGCTAATCCAAGCTCCAAATGGGTTACTGTCAGCAATGTTTCGAGCAACAACCCCGTGAGCCAAATCACGGGGGAGCGGAGATATACCTTCGACTTAAGTGGCGAACTCGGATTTGTCACCAATTCTCAAGCCGATGAGGGCCGACACGACTTTGTCAACAACAGCAGCCGTCCAGCTGGGCCGAATGTCTTTCACAATTCCGTCGCCACCAATGCCAATAACGATAGTGGCCCCCACCAACGCTGGGCTTCTGGCACGCTATTCGACAACATCACCGTTGATGGCGACGCAATCAATGTCCGTAATCGCGGAAGCCTAGGGACCACCCACGGCTGGACCGGTTCCAATATGGTGATTTGGAACTCGACCGCACAAAGTTTCATCGTGCAGAATCCGCCGACAACTCAGAATTGGCTTGTGGGATCCCAGGGCACAATCATTGAAGACACCACTTTCGGGCCTCAGCCAGCGGGTTACTACGATCAGTCAGGCCCCGCTGCCACGCCCGTCACGGCTGGTGGAACGACGAGCCTGTACGAAGCCCAAATGAATGATGCCGCCGCTGTGTTTGAGTTTCATGACCAGGGTGGCACGGGAAATTGGACCGATGCGTCATTCTGGGATCAAGAACTCGCTCCACTGGATTCTTACGAAATCTCGATGCGTGATTACTTAGTCGGCGATATCGACGGTTTCACCTATGACGGTGCGGGTAGCGTCGACAATGCCTTTATCGATCCCACCTGGCAAACGGCGGTTGCGAATTCCTCGGGACTTCCGCTCACAAAACTGGACGATCTTTCTGGCAATGAGAATGTCGCTTTCACGGTTCAACACACCTTGGACCCTGGGGAAAGGGTCGTTCACGCCTCACTCGCCCTCGCCTTGAGGCAATCCGGCGACTCGACCAGTTCCGATTTCATCCGGCTGTTCAACATGAACCCCGAAAATCGTCTTGATTTCTCGACGCTCGGTTGGAACACGCAACTCAGCGGATCGGAAACCTTTGTCGGAGTGCTGGATTTGGGAGGTCAACTTGCCAACCTGCAAAGTGGCAGTGTCAATGTGCAAATTAACGATGACACTGGCCTTGATTGGGCCCTGTATACCGCAACCGTAGCCACACCTCGAAACAATGCGAGTGTAACGAGTGTTGTCCTAGATCAAGGGGGCACCGTCATGGTGAGTTCCGCCGTGGCGCCCGTTGGAACCCTCGTACTCGGTGGCATGGGCAACGGAAACTTACAGCTTGCAGCGGCTGGTGTTCTTAACGTGAGTGGCAGCTTCACGCAATCTCTCGGGGGCACACTTGAAATTGAGTTAGATGATCTTGCATCGGGCGGACTCACTGTTGGCGGAACAGCAACCCTAGGGGGCACACTGCAGGTGACCTTATCTCCCGGTTTAGTCCCCCAAGCAGGCGATGAATTTGAATTGCTCTCGGCGGCAAGTTTGCTTGGAACTTTTGTTGATACAGACCTTCCCACGCTCACAAATGGTTTAGCTTGGAATTTGAACTACGCTTCCAACAGCGTGGCGTTGACGGTGCTCTATTCGGCTGACTTCAACAAGAACGGCACGGTCGACTCGTTCGACTTGGCCATGTGGCAAGCTGCCTATGGAATGAACACCGGCGGCAATGCCGATGGCGACGGAGATACAGATGGTCGAGATTTCCTCATTTGGCAGAACCAGTTTGGAAGTTCTATCGCACTTGAGGCTTTAGCTACGACCGTTCCAGAACCTAGTTGTCAATTGCTGCTAATCAGTGCTTTACTGGCAGCTACAATTTGCCGTTTCGTCAGACCAACATTCTGACAATTAAACGCTTTGGCTTAACAGGAGTTAAGGAATGAAGTCGCCCGCGACACTAAGGACAGCGTCTCTTTCTGGAGTTGCTGGATTTGCTTGCATCACTATTTTATTCGGTGCCTCCTCGAGTGCGATTGAAATTCAGCAGCAAAAGTTCCCTATGGAAACTCCACCTCGCGGCGAGGTGCGATCAGAGCCGCTACTGAAAAGTGAGATTCCTGAAGTTGAAGCCACTCATGTTGCGATTGCTGGCCCTGCTTCTCATACCGAGTCACCGGTTGATGGTTTTGCCGACATTCTGCTGTTTATCCAAGGTCGAGGAAGCTTAGGGTTTAATGGCGAAGACCACGAAATCAACTCAGAAACGATTGCGCTGCCGATTTCTTCCGCAGACGTTGCCATCCATGTTGCGGAGGGTGATGTCCTGCATTATGTGCGCATCCGCAAGCAGTTTTCAAAGCAAGATTTGCTCGACATGAAAGACTTCGCATCGCGAGCTGGTGGAGGTATCTACCTTAAAAAGTTCGAGGATTGCGAGGCTTATCGTGAGGCAATCAAGAGCCCCAAAACCACCAGTCGGACGGTCCTGCCTGCTGAATTCATTCCGCGCGTTGCGATGGGGACCGTGCAAACGACGGGGCCGGATGAAGTCGGCGCGCATCGCCATCCCATGCTCGATCAACTGTTCCTTGGTTTGGTGGAAAACGATGTAATTGTCACTGCCGATGATACCCATGCACGATTCACGGAATTCTCTTTGCTGCATATTCCGCTTGGTTCCTTGCACGGTGTCAAAGCACAAGAGGGAACAAAGATGTATTACATGTGGATGGATTTCTTCCTCACGAAGGAAGGCGAAGAGTGGCTCAAAACGCATAAACCGGTGACTGAATAAGGGGTTTTGATAAGTGTCTCGACAAACAACACTGTATAAGTCTGCCTCCAGTTCCTTCTGGGGTGCATTATTGCTTCTGCAATATTTTACATACTCGCTCGCCGCCAAGGATATTCCTATCGGCGATGTTGCCGCGCTGGAATCTGCACTGAAATCCGCGCGCCCAGGCGACACTTTGATCCTCAGCGAGGGAGAGTGGCGCGACGTTAAGATTGTCTTCAAAGGGCAGGGGACCAAGGCCAAGCCCATCACCATGAAAGCTGCCACGCCCGGCAAAACAGTCATCACCGGCAAGAGCACGCTACGCATCGGCGGCGAACATCTTGTCGTCGAGGGGCTATTGTTCAAGGATCCCGACCCTGGCGTTAGCGACATGATTCAATTCCGCGTGGATTCGGATGAGCTCGCGCATCACTGCCGTATGACGGATTGCGCAGTGATGGGTACGCTGCCAGGAGACAACTCCCAAGAAAGCCGCTGGGTTGGACTCTATGGCTCGGGCCATCGCGTCGATCACTGCACTTTTCAGGGAAAGTCGGGTAAGGGCCCCACCTTCGTGGTTTGGCTTGGCGACGGTAGCGCAGGCCGGCACCAGATCGATCACAACTACTTCGGTCCTCGTGAAAAACTTGGCAAGAACGGCGGTGAAACAATCCGCGTCGGTGATAGTAAAACTTCCATGCTCACCGCAAGTTGCATAATCGAAAAAAATCTCTTCGAGAAATGCAACGGCGAAAACGAATGTATTTCCAACAAGTCCTGTGGCAACACGTACCGCGGCAACACGTTCCTCGAAGTCAGTGGCACGATCACGTTGCGCCATGGCAACGGCTGCCTTGTCGAGCGTAACGTCTTTCTCGGCAACGAAGCCCGGGGTACGGGTGGCATCCGCATCATCGGCGAGGACCACATTGTGCGTGGCAACTACCTCGAAAAACTCACCGGTGACGACGGCCGCGCGGCCCTTTCCTTGATGATGGGCATCCCCAACTCGCCGGCACACCGCTACTTTCAGGTCAAGCGAGCACTCGTGGAAAACAATGTGATTGTGGATTGTAAGCATTCCCTACTGATCGGTTTGAGCGATGACAAAAACGCCAGTCTCGCGCCCATGGAAACGCTCTTCAGCGGAAATATCGTTGTCAATCCTAAGTATTCCGTCATCGAAGCTCTCTGCCCCCTTGATGGAATCGCCTGGAAAGAGAATCACTTTCTAGGCAAGTCCTTGGGAATTCCCATCGTGCATGGAATTGCGATGGATGATGCAAAGGTCACGCCTTTGAAACCAATCACGCGGGCCGAAGTGGGAGCAACTTGGACCTCTTCCGCTTCAGTTCAGGAAGCGAACCTGACACCAAGGTCTTCAACCTCCAGTGTTCGAGAACTGCTCGACGTTCCTTACGTCACCAACGGACATGAGCGGCAAAAATTAGATCTTTATCTGCCTGATATTCCCGACGAACAACCACGTCCCGTTCTGATACGCATCCATGGTGGAGCTTGGCGACATGGCGACAAAAGCGCGCAGCGATCTATCTCCAATTACGTCAAACAAGGATACATTGCGGTCGCGATCAACTATCGCTTCAGCCAGCATGCGACGTTTCCTGCCCAGATCGAGGATTGCAAGGCTGCCGTGCGTTGGCTGCGCGCACATGCAACGGAATATGGTATCGATCCCGACCGGATTGGCGTTGCCGGATCCTCGGCCGGAGGACATCTGGCGGCCCTACTGGGTACCGCCGGTGACACAAAAATATTTGACGTGGGGGAGAATTTAGAATACTCCAGTTCCGTTTGCGCCGTCGTCGACAATTGTGGGCCAACCGATCTGCTCCAAGCACTCCAAACTCCGGGATACCCAAGCAAATGGTCCGCTGTAACTCAGCTTCTTGGCGGACCGCTTGACGAAAAAGCCGCGTTCGCGTCCCAGGCCAATCCCATCAATTACATTTCAGCGGCTGATCCTCCATTTCTGATCGTTCATGGTGATGCTGATCCGATTGTGCCGCTCGATCAGAGTGAATTGTTACATGTTGCGCTGAAAAAATCTGATGTTTCATCAAGCTTTCATGTTGTGAAAGGTGGTCTGCACGGCGGGGAAGCATTTCAGACACCGCACTATAAGAATCTGCTGAAAGATTTTCTGGAAAAAAATGTCAAAGGCGAAAGTACTGCGCCATAAAAGCTGGGCACTGACCATCAAAAACAAGGTCGCGAAAAAATTTGCCCTGCGAGGGTATTCTTGCCTTCAAAAAAATTGGATAATTAAAGTGCTTTCCGGCGGACACTCACCCAAACAAACTCCCCAACCCCTCCTCCTCAACGGCTACATGCAGGTAGATGCTGGTGATGCTCACATTCGAGTGCCCCGCTGCATCGCGCACCTCTGCCAAAGTACGCCGACCAGCAAGTGCGTGGCTAATAAACGTGTGCCGACCGTGATGGATAGTAAGTGTAGTGAGACGTTCTTTGCCCAGCACTTTGCACGCGGTGCGAAATCGCTTCCTTAGCGTATGTCGCGAGAATTTCAACTCCTCCCGCCCCGACTGCCACGAGCAGATGAACCAGTCAGTAGTCTTTGCCCCGCGTACTAGCCGATCCTCCCACCACTCGGCGATGTCTTCATAGGTGCCTCGGTCCCACCACAGCGGCACCGTCCGAGGCTTGCCGCCCTTCGCGGCACTAGCCCGAATACGCAGGTGCGGTCGCGGGAGCTCCAGCCGTACGTCGGCCATCTGCAACTGGGCTATTTCTGACGCCCGCAGGCCGCAACACGCCGTCAGTCGGAAGATGACTAGATTCAGACGGGCATTCTTCGAGCGTAGCGCCTTGTGGCGTAAATCGGCGAGCACCGAGGCCGTCTCGCGCTTGGTGAGGATCTTGGTGGCATCCGCCCGCCGGGTGGAATAGTTCGCCATCGATTGCCATAGGGAGTGTTAGTTTGGGTAGTCTTTCGATAACTGCCTCTGGTTCTAACCAACTACCTCTCTTGGTGCTCAAAAGCAAGCGAAAACGGACCCATTTCGCGCATGTTGGGTCCGTTTTGGTACTGCGGCGGAGTTTCAGGCGTGGAGGACTTGGTTCAAGAGATCGCGCCACTCCCTGGCTGATCGCTCGGAGGTCGGCAACTTGTCCGGCGATTCGCCCTGAGCGGTCAACAGTTCCACCATCTGCTCCTTGGTCGGTGCCACTTAGTAGAGAATGTCACTGCATAGCTCCAAGGCGGAGCCAAAATGATTGGCCTTGACGAGCTTGATTCCATCGACCCCCAGCGAGTCGGTAAAGAGTTGCCAGCCAGCCATGCCGATCTTGAAACGATAACCATGCACGTCGGCAATCAATGACCAGGCTTCCCGACTGGGATCGCGGGCTGACTCAATACTTGCCAGAAACACCATGCTCGCATGGTCCAGTTGCTCGCCAACATACATCAATGCGCACATGTCAAGCATCAGCTTAGGCAGCATCGTGTCGGGGATACGCAAGGTCCGTATGGGCGTCACCTGTTCCAAGAGCCGCAGTTCTACTTGATCTTCGCGGTCCGTGGCGGCCAATAAGCGTTCGAAGCGTTCCTCGCGCGAGAGGGGTGGACCGGATTCATAATTGTGTGGGTATAGCTCCTCGTTCGCCGAAGCCGCGATCTTCGTGGCGGGGTAGAGGCCCTCGAGGAGCGCTTCATCCTTGAGAACGAGGAGGGCCGTCCGGACATCGTTCGTCTTGAGCGCGCGGGCGTACAGACCTCGCCGCTGCATCAGATGGCGGCCCATGAGTGACTTGAGGTTCTGCTGAGTGGCATCCGCCAGCCGTCCACAAGCCCGCTGCAGGTAGCGACGCAGTTGGCGCTGGCGGGTGGGGAACACAAGATGTTGTGGTCGCTCCGAGGCCCGAACCACTTTCGGGCACTTCCTGAGCCGCTTTTGGTGGGTGCTGCGGGGAGTGAAAATGTCTATTGGTAGTAGGTGGTCTGGCTGCACCCACTAGATGATGTGGTTTGGCGAGAAAAAACTTGCGATTTTTACGTCAATGGGGCCAAGGCATACAACATGTAGCATGTCCATCCAACCAACTTTTCAAGGAACCGGCTCTAAAGCCTAATTTAGCGCGTTGCTGACTATATCACATTTGGGCGGCCAATATTAGCCGCTAGTTTTGGCCGCGCACGCTTTTTGGGAAAGCCTAACGTGGAGCGCGAAAAAGTGGAGCGGATTGGTCGCGGGCTGGGATTGGTTACACTTTGCTCCCATTAGACTCTCCCGATTGTGAATGAGCTCGCCACAGTGTTGCATGGCGTGAGTCCACGCAAATGGGCAGAATGATCCTCCGCGCGCTGGAGGGAAAGCGGGCACGATTTTGGCTGGGCAGAAGTGTAGCCTGGATTACAATGTTGAAGGACATTGGTGACAGGGCCGACCGCCTAGTAATGCAAGGCGAGTCTCACGAGCCGCTGAAGTCCGCTACCGGTAAGTAAGCCTTACCTTCATGCGAGCCATGACGCCTAATGCGCCGAACAATATCGGCAAAAGAAATGACACCTCCTAATGCCACGTAAACATGGTTGTAATCGAGCAGCAACAAAGGACTTTTCGGCTTAGAAGCTTTGGTCTTAGCCCCCTCACTTATACCGCCCATTGAAACCAAGATGGCCATTGTATTGTCATGTACGTCTTCCACCTTGCTCAAGATTGAATCAATGGCAGTTACTTCGGTTAGCTTAGCTTCAAATTTTAGCTCGCCATGATATGTAGTGCCGTCGATTGTAAGCGCCCCATCAATCTGCCGGCCGTCAGGCGTCTTGTATGGTTTTCGATTCTCGATTTCGCAGAAATCCATGAATTCATAGAACCATTTTTCAAAGGCATAGCCGCCATGGGTCGTGCCAAGCGATTCCGTCGCCAACTTATCAAGTCTTTCCTTAAACATAGCTA
>JAWXAV010000065.1:0-21073 GCA_034439695.1 Bythopirellula sp.
TCGCGGAAGCAACTACGCCGGGACCGTTGGTTAGTCTTGATGCACTTCGTTCCCTGCTCCTTCAACCAGCAGATACGTTGCCGGCACCCGCGGGTGCCGCGCCGCCAGCCGCCGAGACGCCAGTCAATTTGCCTCCACAATTCGACAGCCCAATCAATCAGGAAGCTGGCAATCTCACGGATGGCAAGCAGCACTTTCTACCGGTTGGTGAACCTGTTGCCAAAGACATTTTGGTCAAAGAAGACCAAGGACTCATTTCGTTGATGGTTCGCGATGCTCCACTCCGCCAGGTTATCGCACTTGTGGCGGAAACACAAAATCTCAACATTGTTTTTGGCTCGCCAACAGAGTCCACAGTGACGGCCACGTTTGATCGGATTCCTTGGCAGCAAGTCCTGGAAGTTTTGCTTTCGTCAACAGGTCATGCCTATAAGATCACCGACGATGTCATCTTCGTTATGACCATTGAGGACGCACCACCCGAAGCGGGAGGGCGAACCGTTGAAACGTTTGAACTTGACTTTGCCTCAGCGGTTGATGTTGATCAGACCGTCAAGGGATTGCTTTCGGCAGCAGGCATGTCTTGGGTTCTGGAAAGCAGCAGCGAAGACAATCGCCGCACCCGCGAGGTGGTGGCTGTCGTTGATTACCCGGCGAATTTGGCTCGTATCAGCGAGTATATTTGCCAAGTGGACCAACCCCCTCGCCAAGTTTTGATCGAGGCCAACATCTTGCAAGTCGAATTGAGCGACGACTGCAAGAACGGCATCAACTTCAATAACCTGGCAAGTTTTAGTGGCAACACGATTGACTTCCGTTCGGTAGGCTTTGCGAATTCGGCGGCTACTTCGGCGTTCTTTATGGAGGTCGACGGTGGCGCGCTCGATGGCTTGCTCGAACTGTTAAAAACCACGACTGACGCCAAAGCCTTGGCCACGCCGAAAATTCTCGCCGTGAGCGGGCAACAATCGCACATTCAAATCGGTTCGCAATTGGGTTTCCGCGTCACGACCACCACACAGACCGGAACTTTTGAGAGTATCCAGTTCTTAGACGTGGGTGTCGTGCTGACCGTCACGCCCCGCATCACGCGCGATGGCCGAGTGCTGATGCGCGTGAAACCCAAAGTTTCGACCGGCCAAGTGGATGCGACAACAGGCTTGCCTTCGGAAGACACCACGGAAGTTGAAACCGACATCCTCTTGAACAACGGTCAAGGGATGGTCATCGGTGGTTTGATTCAGGAGTCCGATTCCATTAACCAAAACAAAATCCCCTGGTTTGGCGATCTGCCATATGTCGGTATCCTCTTTACGAAACGCCAAGTGGTGAAGGAACGCTCCGAAATCATTGTGACCCTTATTCCTCGGATTTTGCCCTATACTCCCATGATCGCCGAGCGCGAGCACGGGGAGTTCATGCGTACGCAAGAACGCTTGACCGAAGGCCCGCTGAATCGCATGCCGCGACCTTATGAAGCGCGTTTGTACGACACGTTTACCAATCCACGCCGACCGATCGCGAATCTCGCGGCGATTCATCGCGCGCGAGCCTATGGCACGCACTACGTGCCGTCCGAGGAAATGATCGGACTGCCGCCAGTGGACGAGATGCTGGAATACGAAATGTTACCCGAAGTGGAAGACGAACCCAGGATCGAATTCCCTGTTGAACAATCCTCTTTTCTCAAGCCAGCTCAGATCCGCTAATTGCACTTTCTCCGAGGAGATGACGATGCCCAATCGCTTGAACGTACCGGAAGACTTGGATCAACTGATCGAGAAACGGGAACAAGAAGATCGCCGCAAGGCGAAAAACAAAAGCGAATCGCCCACCGCAAAGGCCAGTCGCAGCAAGGAAGTTGCCAAGGAACGCCGCCGCGGCAAAGGCCGTCGGCAGGAGGATCGCTCTTGAATTATGCCCAGCCCACGCCCTATAGTTGAGGGATAACTTTCCCCTCCATGCGGATTTGGCGTCCTCTCAAGCCATTCGACGATTGATCCACGTAATCTCAAGGGCGGTTCCACCGCGACGGCAACGACTGGTTGGTGCCGTTGTTCTTTTGTTTTCCGCGCTGCTCGGTCCGTTCGCCGCGTGCGGCAAGTGCGCCGAACCTGACAAGATTGATCGTCAGGCCCTCGTGCGACGGCATAATCCTGAAAGTCGTCAGGTCGTCGACCCGCTTGAACCTCTCACGATTGGGAAGGGCAAATTTGCCTTCACAGCCGATGTCACGGGCTTGCAGTCGTTTCCCGAGAGTTACGAGACTGGTATTCCGCTGAGCACTCAGTCGCAGTGGGGCTGGCATTCGTTTTCCAATCCTCAGGGGTACAAGCTTGCCGATGCCATGCGCAACTACGACACCCATGGTCGACAAGTGCCCTACGCTTCGCATCAAGACAGCGACGTGGGGAAATGGTTGCGGGCGAATCCTCACCGCTTGGGACTGGGGCGGATTGGCTTCGAGTTCGCCAAAAGCGATGGCACCCCGGCTCGGCAGAGCGACTTAAAAGTGATCAGACAAAGACTTGATCTTTGGTCTGGGGAGCTTGCCAGCCGTTTCTTGATCGATGGCGAACAGGTCGATGTGCAGACCTACTGCCACCCTGAGCTCGATTTGATTGCCGTTCGTGTGAGCTCGCCGCTCATCGCCGCGGGGCGATTGAAGGTAGTGTTCCGCTTTGCTTACGGCTTGGGGGAATTTGGCAAAGCACCCGAAGATTGGACCAAGCCTGCAAAGCACTCCACTCAGTTGGAAAACATATCGGCGAACCGAGTGCGGCTCAAACGAACTCTCGATGCTGATAAGTACGATGTGGACATCCAATTCACACCTGGCGGACAAATCTCAGAGATCGCGCCGCATCAATTCGAACTCGCGCCCGCCAAGGAGGGCAAGCTGGAGTTTGTTACAAGTTTCGCACAAAAAGCCTCTGACAGCGAATTACCCAACGTCTACCAAGCCGAATCGAAGTCGGGCTTTCATTGGACACAATTCTGGAAATCAGGAGGGGCGGTGGAATTGGCCGGCAGCCGTGACCCCCGCGCCAATGAGCTCGAAGGACGGATTGTGCTCTCACAATATCTGCTCGCGGTCCAGTGTGCCGGCAGTTCGCCACCACAAGAAACGGGGCTCACTTTCAACAGTTGGTTCGGTAAAAGCCATCTCGAAATGCACTGGTGGCATGCGGTCCATTTCGCGCTTTGGAATCGCCTAGAATTGTTGGAGCGGAGCCTGGGTTGGTATGACCAAGTGTGGCGACGAGCCAGCGAGACCGCACGCCTGCAAGGCTACAAGGGCGTCCGCTGGCCGAAGATGGTCAGCCCCGACGGTCGGGAAAGTCCCTCGAAGGTCGGCGTATTCCTCATCTGGCAGCAACCCCATCCGATTTATTACGCCGAACTCTGTTATCGCCAAAAACCCAACCTGCAAACTCTCGAAAAATATCGATCGATTGTTTACGGCACGGCCGACTTTATGGCCTCGTATGCCCACCGGGACGACACATCAAAACGCTTTGTCCTTGGTCCACCGTTAATTCCCGCGCAAGAGCACTACGACCCACGCACGACGTTCAACCCCACTTACGAATTGGAATACTGGCATTGGGCCTTGGGAATTGCTCGAGAATGGCGCGAGCGGTTGGGTGAACCACCTGATGCCGATTGGGATCGTGTTTATGCGGGAATCTCCAGATTACCAATCACAGACGGTGTTTATGACACAGCCGAGGGTATGTGGGTCGATACCGACCATCCCTCGCATTTGATGGCGTTCGGTTTTTTGCCAGGACATTTGGCGGATGCTCCCGTGATGCGTCGCACCCTGGATCGCGTGATGCGCGAGTGGCAGTGGGACAAAACATGGGGTTGGGACTACCCGATGACGGCGATGACCGCTGCACGAGTCGGCGAACCCGAGACCGCGCTCGCTGCGTTGTTGATGGACGTGCCCAAGAACCGCTATCTCGCCAATGGCCACAACCATCAGGACGACCGCTTGCCGATTTACTTGCCGGGCAACGGCGGCTTGCTCACGGCCGTAGCCATGATGGCCGCGGGTTGGGACGGAGCGCCGGAGCGACATGCACCCGGTTTCCCCGACAATGGCCAATGGCAGGTCCGCTGGGAGAATCTGCATCGCTTGCCGTAAGCGTCATTCTCGCGCATGCGTGAATCCAATTATGTATTTCTGGGCTCCATGATCGAGATCAAGTTTCAGGAGGGAACAATCCGAAGGTTTGCTCGGCCTGGCGAATCCGAATCTTGCGTGGTTCATTGAAGCCAAGTGCGGCGACTGTGGCACGACCTATGGGCGTCAAACCGACGATGTGGTAGTCGTCCCAAGCGAAATGCTCTCGCCAAGCGTGCAAGCGAGGGTGGAAAAGTGGAACTGCAATGCCTGTTTCTAAGTCCGCAGCTTCGATGCGGTCTGACTTGTGAAGATTACATCCAGGACACGCCAAGGCCAAATTGTCCAGCTCGGTTTGACCACCGCGCGACCTGGGATTGATATGCTCCAAGTGAAATCGAGCTCCTTGGAGAGCCTGATGCATCCGGCAGTATTCGCAACTATTCTGGGCGCGGCCGGCGACCAGTTGTTCCAGTTCCGATCGGGAAGTCATTGGGGTCCGCGACCAAGAAGTTGCAACGCTTCTGCTCGTACAAGCGAAAGTCGCTCACTCAATTCCACCAAAGCTTCGAGTTCTTCACGCTCTGGCACGGAAAGTTCACCGTCATTGTGGCGATCCATAAGCTGTTGAAGACGGAGATCGGTCTTGGAAGGCAATCTCAAGTCGCCGATGGTTTCAACCCATTCAGAGGGGGCAGCAATCGTCGTGTCCATGGAACGCATTTCCTTGCAGGGTTCTTACTCAATGACAAACTCATTATACCCTGGACGCGCCTCTCTATCGATACTAACGATTTTCCTAACCCTCACGGAAAAAGGAAGCATGTAATCCGAGTAAACTTCACGCTTCTTCCGTGATAACCACCTTTTCCATCTTGTCGCCTTGCTTGATCGCGTCGACAACCTTTTGGCAGTCACCCAGCACGCGGCCGAACACCGAGTGCTTGCCGTCGAGCCAGGGTGTGGGGACGTGTGTGATGAAGAATTGCGAGCCGTTCGTGTTCGGCCCCGCGTTGGCCATGGAAAGAATTCCCGGCTTGTCGTGTTTGAGTTCCTTATGGAATTCGTCCTCAAACGTGTAGCCCGGCCCGCCAGTACCTGTCCCTTTGGGGCAGCCTGTTTGGACCATGAAGTCGTCGATCACGCGATGAAATTTGAGGCCGTCGTAGTAGCCGTCTTTCACGAGCTTTTCAAAATTGGCCACGGTCTTGGGCGTCTTGTCGGCGAAAAGTTCGACCCGAATCTCGCCGCGGTTGGTGGTGATGGTGGCAACCTTCATCGGGAAAGCTCCCTTTCGATGTTTTTGATGAATCGTAGGCAAACCACCAGCTTGGCAATCTTAATTATCTTTCGCAACCCCCGTGGTCAGGAATTGAACCGCCAAGTTCGCCCAAAAAACGCCAAGGGAAAAAAGAATTCTGTCTCAAGTGCGGAAGCTGTGGCTCATCGCCACGGCGATCGGCACGAAAACCAACAGCGGAATCCAGGCCGCGAGAGTGGGTCGCAACAGGCTCAAGCCCCCGAGCGATTGGCAGGCGAGTGTGACCATCGAAAAAGAGATGGCCGCCAGCAGGCAAATGCCGATCGATAAAAAGATGTTGCGCTGCCGCCTGGAAAACATGAGCGGCAAGCCGAGCATTAACATGGTGGCATCCATGAACGGTTGGAGAATGCGCGAATGAACGGCCACGCGGAGATCGGCACCGGGCTCGGTGCTGGGCTGGTTCAACTCCTCGACCAATTCCGTGATCGAAGCCAATCTCCGCCACGATGAACCATTGGCCAGCAGCTCGAAATGCACCTGCGAAACGACAAAAGCCTCTTTCGGTTTCAGCCACTGGGCTTCTTTGCTGGTTAAGATAATCGCGCGTTCTCCCTGATTTAACGATTTCAGCTTGTCAATGTTGGAGGGAATCGTGACGTTCGTCAGCAAGTATCCCGCGGAGTGGTCCGCCGTGGCATCAAGGTGGTACGCGCTTTCGGCAACCAGTTGCTTGCCATATTTTGAAAGCGTATTGGGCAGAATGAAGGTGGGTTTGACGATCCGCTTATCGATGGCCACCGTTCTCTCGCCGCCGATGAGAATATCCGTCTGCCCATCGTAACGGGCTTCCAAGTCACGAGACTCGCTGCCCCCCAAGTCTTTAGTGTTGCGCGTGAGCTCGTTTCGTACGCTTGGAATTACAAACTCGCGATTAAGCGCCGCCAGGATGCTCAGCGTAATCGCCGCCAAAATGATCGGCTTCACGATCCGCAGCTTCGAGATGCCCGCCGCCATCATGGCGGTCATTTCGTGATGGCGTTGCAGCCAGGTGATGGTAAACATCGCCGCGATCATCACCAGGACGCCGCTTGTGCGTTCAAACAGATCGAAAGATTGATAGGCGTAGAACTCGCCCATCACGCTGATCAAGCTGCCATGCTCCTCGGCGTACGACGTAAAGCTGTCCAGATGCTGGAAGGCGTCGATCACCACATAAAGCCCAGCTAGGCTTAGAAAACAGATCACGAAGATCTGCATGAAGTGACGCAGCAGGTAGCGGTCGAGAATCGTCATCGGCGGGAGAAATACCATAAAAAGAAAACGTCCAAATGCGGCGGGAGAATAACTTCCCCCACTGCTAGCGTCAAGAGAATCACATCGCCATAATTGTTGGCACTGCTATCGTTGAATACCGTGCCATGTTGATCGGTGATTCGCCATGCTTGCTCGGGCCGCTCAAATCTGGAAAAGTGTCCGCAACCGCTCGCTTGATCTGTTGTTCACCCAGGAGTGCTTAGCGTGTCTGACGGAGCTCCCCGCAGATCACGTAGGTGTGCCGATTTGCGACGCGTGCCTCGCCGAGATTCCGCCCGTGGATTGGCCCGTCTGTCGGCGCTGTGCCGCCAAAGTGCCAGAGTACCCCGGCTACGTGGCAACTTGCCCTCGCTGCGACGAAAACCGGCTTCGCTTCGACGCCACCTACAGCCTCGGTCATTATGAGGGTTTGCTGCGTGATCTCGTGCTACGCATGAAGACCGATCGTCGCGAACAGTTGGCCCAGGTGTTCGCGCGGCTAATCTGTGAGCGCTATGGCGAGTCGTTGCGACAACTCGAGGCCGATGCGATCATGCCGATTCCCATGACCCCTTGGCATCGTCTCAGGCGCAAAACGAATCCGCAGGAAGTGATTGCTGCTGGAGTCGGCCGAGAGCTGGGAATCCCAGTTTTCCGTAGGCTGCTCAAGCGAAGTCACAACTTGCATCCGCAGCGTGGGCTGTCAAGCGCGGGCCGGCTCCGTAATGTCCGTGGTGGTTATCACGTGCGCGGAGGTTATCAAATGCAGTCGCCGCATGTCTTGCTGGTCGACGACGTGCTAACCACGGGGGCGACTTGCAGCGAAGTGGCACGCATTCTTAAGCGTAGTGGTGCGGCGCGCGTGACCGTGCTGGTCGTGGCACGCACGCCCAATAGTTGACAACTCTTTCATTTTCTCTTGTCAGTCTGCTCCTGATCGGGACAATGGTCAATCATGGAAGCAACTTCAAAAAAAAATGAAAAGAAACGCGGTGCTCTTGAACCTTTTCGCCGGGCCGTTCTGAGCGGCTTGGCGGTGCTGTTGCCACCCTTGCTAACCATTGTCATTTTTTTGTGGGTGGCCAACACGGTAAACACTTATCTCTTAGAGCCGCTGGTGACGAGCTCGCGGCAGGTTTTGAATCGCCACTTTCGCGGTGAAATTCGGTCAGCAGACACGGTCCCCCCGGAACAGATTCGAGATGGTCGGGAAGCAACCTTGCTCAGACCTTTTCAAAGGATGCCGGACAACCAAATTGTGCCTGCCGAGTACTACGACTATGTCCAAGAAAACGGAGTTCAACCGATACCACAGACATCCGACGAATTAATGCGAGTTTTTGTCGATCTACGCTATCTTTCACCCTATGTGGTGATACCGGCGTTCTTGTGCGTCTTTATTTTGATCTTGTACTTACTGGGCAAATTTCTGGCTGCGGGAATAGGTCGCTTTTTTTGGATGCAGTTCGAGAAATTAATTAATCGGCTACCGCTGGTTCGCAACGTGTACTCGTCGGTCAAGCAAGTGACCGACTTCATGTTTACCGAGCAGGACTTAGCCTACACGCGCGTGGTGGCGATTGAATATCCTCGCAAGGATGTGTGGGCACTCGCTTTTGTCACGGGGGAAAGCTTTGAAGACCTCCGCGCAGCCGCGGGGGAGCCGGTCGTGTCGATGTTGGTCCCTACTTCGCCGATGCCATTTACCGGTTTTACGGTGACGATGAAGAAAAGCGAAGTGCTCGATCTCAATATCACCTTGGATCAGGCACTACAATTTATTGTGAGTTGCGGCGTTGTAGCGCCTCGGCAGGTGATCACCGAAGCATTGGCAAAAAAGAACTAGCGTGGCAGCAATTCACATACGCATCGGCACGCGGGCAAGCCAACTCGCACTTTGGCAAGCCAATTGGGTGGCCGACCGATTGCGTGAGCTGGGCGCGACGGTGGAACTCGTGGAAATCACCACCAGCGGCGACCGCGACCAGCGCGATTCCATTATTGAGATGAATCAGCAAGGCGTCTTCACCAAAGAAATCCAGGCTGCCGTGCTCAATGGCGCGGCGGACCTCGCCGTGCATAGTCTTAAGGATTTACCCACCGAGACGGTGCCGGGTCTGGTGCTCGCCGCAGTGCCGCCACGCGAGGATTGCTTCGATGTGTTGGTATCCAACATTGCAAATTCATTGGCGGAATTGCCAAACGGAGCGAGAGTCGGCACCGGCAGTCTGCGGCGGCAAGCACAATTGCGAGCCTTGCGTGGCGATCTGAAAATCACGGGTATTCGAGGCAATGTCGACACGCGCTTGAAAAAGTTGGCCGCTGGCGGGTACGACGCAATTGTATTGGCGGCGGCGGGGCTCAAGCGACTGAACTTGGCGAAGCACATTGTCGAAGAGTTGGCACCACCGCGGATGTTGCCTGCACCGGGTCAAGGCGCCTTGGGGCTGGAATGTCACCGAGACGCGCTTGAGGTTCGAGAATTCGTGAGTCAACTGGAACACGCTGAAACCCGCGCGGCCGTTGACGCCGAACGGGCGATGCTGGCGGTGTTGCACGCAGGCTGCTCCGCGCCGGTGGGAGCCTGGGGTCGCGTGGAACATGGCAGCTTAAAACTCGACGGCTTGGTGGCGAGTCTCGATGGCCAACAGGTGTTGCGCGCTGCGGCGAGTGGTCCCCTCTGCAGCGCGCTTCTACTCGGCGAAAAAGTCGCTCAAGATTTGCTCCAACAAGGCGCGCAAAAAATCATCCAAGCCGCAAAAGCTAACTCCTAGCCGCGATCCGACGGATCGCCGGTGCCACAACCTGCGATCAAGTCTGATCGCGGCTATTTCTGAAATAGGTAAGCTCTGCGCGCTAGCGGCAACTCTTGCCGCAGTCCTTCCTGAAACTCGGCAGTCCCCGCCGCTAGCAGCGAACTTTGCTCGAGTGCCCTGCCGACAACAAACGCTCGTTTCTCGGCGAATCAAGCGTTTGCTGGTCGATCCCCCCAACTTCGGCACGCGGGGTGCATGGTATATCGCCGGACGGCAGGGGGGCACACCTGCAATCCACTTATCTTGTCATGATGTACGGCATGTACCTTTCGGCTGAAGGGGCCAACGCCCAAGCCAAGCGGCTCGAATTCGTCGCCAACAATCTGGCGAACGTCGAGACGCCCGGCTTCAAGCGCGATGTGCCCACGTTCCAAGCGCGCTTTGCCGAAGCGATTCAGCAAGGCCAGGCAACTCCTGGCGATGAATCGGTCAACGATGTTGGCGGTGGCGTGAAGCTGATGGAAGTCAACGTCGACTTCTCGCGCGCCACATTCCGCCAAACGGGTATCCCCACCGATTTTGCCGTCAATGGCGAAGGTTTTTTCCGTGTTCAAGATGCCAAGGGCCAAGAATTTTTGACCCGGGCTGGTGATTTTGAACTCGATGCCACGGGCCAGATGAAAACACAGGGCGGCCAGTTTTCCGTGCTGGATAATTCCGGCAAGCTGATCAAGCTCGACCCCCAGCTCCCCTGGGATTTACTCGCCGGCGGCAACATCAATCAAGCCGATGCGCAGATTCCGATCGGGCTCACCACGCCCGAATCGCTCGGCGATTTGGTGAAAGTTGGCAACAACGTCTTTCGCTCGTTGGGGCCAACTTCGGTGGTGCCCTCCCAGCTACGTGACATTCGCCAAGGTTATCTCGAACAATCGGGGGTCAGCTCGATTCGCGAAATGAACGTGATGATCGAAACCACCCGCGCCTTCGAGGCCAACACTCAACTCATTCAACATCAAGACAGCATGGTCGGCTCGCTGATTAGCAAAGTGCTGACGGCCTAAACCGTTTTTGTATTAAGGATTGAACCGATGAGCGTACAAACCCTCTACACCGCCGCGACGGGCATGCAAGCCCTCGAAACCAAGCTCGACGTGATCGCCAATAATATGGCGAATATCAACACGACCGCTTTCAAGCGCGATCGGGCCAACTTCGAGGATTTGTTTTACCGGCAGTATCGCCTGCCGGGTGCGCTCGACGCAGATGGCAACCGCACTTCTACAGGCATTGAAGTGGGTCTCGGTACTCGTGTCTCCAGCACGCAGACCAACCACGAGCAAGGTGCTTTTCAAGTTACCAACAATCCCTTGGACGTAGCGGTTGAAGGCGATGGCTTCTTCAAAGTCACCACCTCCAACGGCAGCTTCTACACTCGCGCCGGAGATTTTGGCATCAATGAAAGCGGACAGCTTGTGATGGGCTCGGCGACTCAGGGCTGGGTGCTCGATCCTGAAATCACGATTCCCCAGGAAGCGACCGACATCGTCATTGCTTCCAATGGTGAAGTGAGTTACCGCACCACGGATCAAAACCAGCTTATTCCCGCAGGGCAAATGTTGCTGACAACGTTCATCAACCCCGATGGCCTGCTGAAAATGGGCGACAATCTCTATCAGGAAACCGATGCCTCGGGCGTTCCCACGGAAGCCACTCCAGGTGATCCGGGCTTCGGCTTTGTGCGGCAAGGTTCGCTCGAAGCGAGCAACGTCGAGCCCGTGCAAGAATTGATCGACTTGATTACCACGCAGCGCGCGTTTGAGCTGAATTCGCAAGTCGTCCAAGCCGGCGATCAAATCATGCAAGTCGCCGCGAATCTTCGTCGGTTCTCGTAACGCCATCACTTTGAAATAACATGCAACAGCCAATTCTTCACCTTTGGATTGTCTCAATCTTGTCGCTGGCGGGATTCGCCATGCCAGCGCATGGCGCGAGTATCATGTTGCGCGACCGCGCCACGCATCAAGGTGCCGTGGTTTACTTGGGCGACGTGGCCGACATTTCCGCGGCGAATAACGCGGAATTGCAAGACTTACTCACCACGCCGTTGCTGACCGCACCACCCAAGGGAACGCAGCAATTTTTGGACGCCACCCAGGTGCGCGACTTGCTGGCTAGTCGGGGCATCGATGTTTCGTCGCTGTCGATCAGCGGTTCCAAATTGATCGAAATTGGCACGGCTGCCGTGGTCACGAACCCCGTGGCCATTGAGCCACTCCCCGTGCCGACACCTGCCGAAGCGCAGCAAGCCGTGATCGCCGCGATTGAGCAGCATCTCTCGGCCACGACCGGCCACGAAGATTGGCAAATCGAAGTGGATTTCAACAGTGCCCAGCTAACGGAGCTGACGAAGCTGGGATTCGAGCTGCAAGCCAACGCGGGTCGTACTCCTTGGACCGGCATGCAACGCTTTCAACTCTCCGCCGAGGGAGCGCAAGCCGCCGTGCCCGTGATGGCGCGTGTGGATCGTCTGCGACATGTGATTGTTGCTCTACGCAAGATTGAACAGGGCAATCTCATCGGTGCCGCTGACGTCGAAATTCGCCTGCAAGGTGGCAAGATTCCCGTTGGTTCGGCCAGTGCGCTCGATCAAGTGATCGGCAAGGAAGCCTTGCGAGCCATCAACCCTGATGACATTGTGCAGAGCACCCAACTGCGTGCTCCGCTGCAAGTGCAACGCGGTGAAACGGTGAAAGTTTTCGCCCGCACGGCAGGCATCACGGTCAGCACCTATGCCGTCGTGCAGCAAGATGGATCGCTGGGTGATCTGGTGCAGGCACAAACGCTCGACAAGAAAGATCGCTTCGCCGCGCGTGTGTCGGGTTGGAAGCAACTCGAAGTGCTCCCCACGGGTGCGTTGGCAGCGGACTTCGCGGCTCTCAATCAAGGTCAAACACAACAACGCTAGTCGCCAAACTTTTGTGAATGCCATGAAAACAATTCAAACACTTAGCATTTCATTGCTTTTGATCTTCTGGGCTACCGCCACGCAGGCACAAGACGGCAGTTTGTTCCTGCGGCCAGCGCAAACTCCCAAGGGACTCACGCTCGAAAACAGTTCGTTCATGTACCAGCAATTGCCCCCCGAATCGATTCCTCGGCAACTGCAAAAGCACGACATTATCACGATCGTCGTTGATTTTCGCTCACGCTTCTTGAGCGAAGGCAACGGCCAGGCACGCAAAACTCAGAATCTCACGGCCGTGCTCGCGGATTGGGTCAAGCTCGACAACGGCAGCTTGAAACCCGCGACGCAGAGTGACGGTGATCCGACCATCGCCGGCTCGCTGAACAGCCAGAACCGATCGCAATCCGACTTGGAATTACTCGATACGTTGTCGTTCCGCATGGCGGCCGAAATTGTCGACATCCAACCGAATGGCAACCTCGTGATCGAAGGGCACCAAACAATTCGCAACAACGAGGAACAGTGGCGCATCTCGCTCACGGGCGTGGTCCGGCGTGAGTCGATTCAACCTGATCGCAGCGTCAGCAGCGATGCAATCTATGACTTCAACGTCGACAAGGAAGAAGTCGGCCAAGTGCGCGACGGCTACGCTCGCGGTTGGTTTTCCCGGTGGTACGACCGCTATAAACCGTTCTAAGTGTTCGTCATTCCCGCGCAGGCGGGAAACCAGTCTTTGTGTTCTCCATGCTAGATTCCCGCCTACGCGGGAAAGACAAAATCGAAGGTCACTCTGTTCGAGAGCTTTCATGAAAACCATCCCAACAAAGATTCGTCGAGCTTGCTTCTTCATGCTTTTGGTGCAGTTAATGCTCGCCAGCATCGACACCGTTCACGCGCGTAGCGTGCTACGCAACATCTGCCGCGTGAAAGGCCAAGAAGAAAACGTGCTCCGCGGCCTAGGACTGGTCGTGGGACTTAACGGCACGGGCGAAGCGAACGATCCCCAAACGATGCGTGCCATGGCACGGGCGTTGGAGATCATGGGGAGCCCGATTCCCCAGTTTGGCATGCCCGGCTCGGCCACTTTCGATGAGCTGCGCAAGATCAAGAACGTTTCGCTTGTGTGGGTCACAACTCGCGTGCCCGCTACGGGGGCGCGTCGTGGTGACAAGCTCGATTGCGAAGTGAGTGCGATCAACGGCAAGAGCTTGGACGGTGGTCGCTTGGTGACTGCCGCCTTGCAGGGGCCGAATGTCAACGACCGTCGTGTTTATGCCCTTGCCGAGGGACAGATATTTATTGAATCTGAAGATCAACCTCTGGTCGGCCGGATTCATGGCGGTTGCCAAATGGAAGAAGACGTGTTCACCCCTTTCGTGCAAGATGGCTACATCACACTGATCCTCGATAAAAACCACGCGAATTTTCAAACGGTGAGTGAAATCGTCTCGGCCATTCGGCAAACGCACTATCAGAACGACGACTCGGGCGTGCAGGCCGTCAATGCCGCGAACATTATCGTGAAAGTGCCCGTCGCCTATCAGGAAGATCCCGTGGAGTTCGTTTCGATCTTGCTGGAATCGCAGGTTTACAACCCCGAGCCAGAATCGCGCGTGGTCATCAATCAAAACACGGGCAGTATCGTGATCGACGGCGACGTGCAAATCGGCGATGTCGTGATTTCGCATCGCAACATCGTGATCGAAGCTTCGCAGCCAACACCCCAATTCGTGGCGGTCGACCAATTGAATCAAGAATCAGCCAAGTTGCAATCGCTCGTCGATGCCCTGAACGCCTTAAAAGTGCCGAACGCCGACGCCATCGAGATCATCAAAGGGATCGACCGCAGCGGCAAACTGCACGCTCGGCTCATCATCGACCAGTGAGAGATGTTGGGCGCGGATTGGAGAAAACACTATGAAAATCGACATGGGCAATCTGAACGGCATCAAGCCCCTGCGGGGCGGCGCGGCGAGCGCCCAACAGCAGATCGACGATGCTAAGGAAGTCCGCGACACATTTCGCAAATTCGTCGGCGAGGCGTTTTTCGGCCAAATGCTCAAAGCAATGCGGAGCACCCAAGGCAAGCCCGCTTACTTCCACGGTGGGCAGGGCGAAGAGGTGTTTCAAAGCCAACTCGATCAAGTGATGTCCGAAAAAATGACCGAGGCGAGCGCCGACACTCTCGCCGCCCCCATGTTTGCTCAGCAATTTCCGAAACAAGCAGGCATTTTGGCTCGGGGTGAAAACAAATCGATGCTCACGCTCAACGACCTCGGCCCACTACGAAGAATGTAAACCACTGGCGGTCGGCAGTCGGCTCTTGGCTATCAGCCAGAGAAAGACATCCGGCCAATAGCCGACAGCCGACAGCCGATAGCCAATATCCGACAGCCGACAGCCGACAGCCAACAAACTGGATTCCAATGATCGACATACGCTGGGAAACGGAACTTGCCCAACTTTTGGGTCGCTTGAGCGACGCCCAGCAGCAATTGCTGAGCTTGCTAGACCGCAAACGCGAGATGCTCATTAAACGCGATCACGCGGCGCTCTCGGCTTTGTTGCCCGCGGAGGAGCAATTGTGTGCCGAACTGCAAGCATGTCACGACCGACGCCAGCAGTTGCTCGTGCAAGCAGCGGAGGTGGGCATGCCCGCTGATAGCATTCGCTCGCTCGCTGCGGCGTTGCCACACGGCGAGGCGCAAAGTCTTAAACTGTCGCTAGATGAAGCGAATCGCCGCTCGCGACTCTTGCGACATCACTGCGTGGCCCAATGGGTCGCCGTGCAGCGGACCATGCTGCATCTTTCCCACATGGTAGAGATTATTGCTACTGGCGGGCAATTAAAGCCGACATATGGAAAGGGGGGCACGGCTACAAGTAGTGGTGCCTTGATGGATCAAGCCGTTTAGACGCCGCGTGAAAAATGGATTTCCGCGCGTCTGAACACTTATCTTCAGAAACCGGCACTTTTCCATGTCGCTGTTCGGCTCACTTCAGATGGCGGGCAATACGCTCAATGCCATGCAGATTGGTCTGCATGTCGTGGGCAACAACATCGCCAACGCGAACACCCCCGGCTACATCCGCGAACGCGCGATTTACTCGCCTGCGCCGGTCCAGCGGCTCGGCAATCTGGCCATTGGCTTGGGCGTGGAAGTCGATGGCATCGTGCAGGTCATCGACAAGTTTGTCGAAGACCGCCTGCGTGACGCTGGGAGCGATCTCTCGAGTGCTGAAGCCCTGGAAAAGGCCTACACCGATCTCGAAGCCCAATTCGACGCACTCGGTACCGACAGTATCGGTTCGCTGCTGACCAGCTTTTTCAATGGCCTGGATCGCGTGGCCGATGAGCCGCAGAATTTGGGTATTCGCGACCTTGTGATCAAAGATGGCATCAGGCTCGCGCAAGCGTTTAACTCGCTCGACTCGCGCGTGGAACGGCTCCACACCGATCTCAGCGCACGCGTCCAGGGTATCGCTCCCGAAATTAATACACTCACTCAGCAGATCAGCAAGCTCAATTTGCAGATTGTCTCCATTGAAGGGGGCGGTGCCACTGGCAGCGACGCCGGCGGACTCCGCACGCAGCGTGCCGAAGCCCTCAAGCAACTCGCGGGCTTGATGAACATCACCGCCACCGAGACGGTGACCGGCTCGGTCAACGTGTCGGTCAATGGCCAGCTTCTTGTGTTTGAGGGAACCCGCCGCGAGGTGGAATCGGAACTGCTCGACGTAAACGGCATTAACGCTGCGAAGGTTCGATTCGTCGATAACAAGAGCTTGCTGGAAGTGAGCGGGGGGGAACTGCACGGCATTTATCAGGCGCGGGATACCGTGTTCGCCGAGTTCCTCTCGGATTTCGACGACCTCGCGAGCAGTTTGGCGTTCGAGTTTAACAAGCTCTACAGCCAAGGGCAGGGGATCGACGGCTTCACGCAACTCACAAGCGCGGCCCGGGTCAACGATCCGACCGCCGCGCTCAATCTTGCGGGTCTCGATTTCACACCCACCAGCGGCAAGTTTACGGTGCTGGTTCGCAACACACAGGACAATACCACCAAGACGCACGAGATCACGATTGATCTCAACGGTTTGGATGGCAACGACACGACTCTCAATTCGCTCGCGGCCCAACTCAACGCCATTGGTGGAATCACGGCTTCGGTGAACGTCGACAATCGTTTGGTGTTAAGCAGCGAATCGTCGGCGATTGATTTTAGTTTCGGCATTGCCTCGCCCAACGACGAAAGCGGCGTGCTCGCGTCCTTGGGGATCAACACGTTTTTCACGGGTTCCGAGGCCGGCGACTTGAGAGTGAACACCCAACTTGTCCAAGGCAACCGCGCGAGTGCCAAGTTTGCCGCCAGCAGCCAGGGAATTAACGAAGGGACCGGTAATGTGCTGCGATTGATCGCCCTCTACGATCAATCGTTGACCGGCCTCGACGGTAGTTCGATCCGCGGCATTTACGACACGATCATCAACGGCACGACACAAGGCGCTTCGATTGCCGAGTCCGTGGCTGATGGGCAGCGAGTCTTCTCGGGGACTTTGGAAGCGGCTTCCCAAGGCGTGAGTGGCGTGAATCTTGATGAAGAAGCCATCGACATGATCACGCTCCAGCGGACTTACCAAGCGTCGGCCCGCTTTATCAGCACCCTGTCAGACTTGCTGGACATCCTCGTGAATCTCTAAGTGGAAGCGATCGTTTCATGGCCGGCGTCATTCCAATTCCGAGCAGTCGTGTGAGCGGCTATTTGCTGCGCACCCGCCTGACCCAGCAATTTCAGAAAGATCAGCTTGATCTCTTCCGTCTACAAGAACAAATCGCCACGGGCCAGCGGATTGTCTTACCCAGCGATGACGCCCCCGCCGCCCTCCGCGCGATTTCTCTCCGTCGGCTCATCGAGCGTAAGGAACAAATCACCTCGAATGTGCGCATTGGGCAACAATATCTCGCCGCCAGCGACACGGCCCTGCAAGATGTGGCCACTCAATTGGCGAACCTCAAGGGTTCGACCTTGGGCGTGGCGGGCACGATCACCAGCGAAGAACAACGCCAGACGGCCCTTGAGGAAATCAACGGCTATTTGGAAAACCTCGTGAACATCGCCAATCGACAGTACCAGGGGCGCTACTTGTTCTCGGGTTCACTCACAAGCCAACAGCCTTATTCGCTCGTTGATGGTAACGTGGTTTACAACGGCGATGCCGGACAGGTGCAAAATTATTCCGACTTTGGCGTGCTCTTTTCGTCGAGCATCTCTGGCCAGGAGGTTTTCGGTGGCACGTCCGCCCAAGTCGAAGGAACTGTTGATCTCAACCCCCAATTGGGACTCAACACGAGCCTCAGCAGTTTGCGACAAGGCCGTGGGATTGCGTCTAATGGTGCCTTGCAGATTTCTGACGGCACGAACATCTCTATCGTCGACATCAGCGGTGCCCGCACGATTGGCGACGTCGTGCGACAAATTCAGGAAAATCCACCCACCGGTCGCGAAGTCAAGGTGAGCGTTACGCCCACGGGACTGACGCTACAAATTACAGGCGGACCCTCGGGCGCGAACCTTAGCGTTCAAGAAGTGGGCAACGGCACGGCCGCGCGTGAGTTGGGAATTCTGAACATCGCCGGCGTGGGGACTTCGCCGCTCGCGGGGGAAGACCTCGATCCGCAATTACTCAAAACGACGCGGCTCGAAGATTTGCTTGGTGCCAAAGCCCGCACGACGATCCAATCGGCGAACAATAATAACGACATCTTGCTCGAAGCCACCGCCAACGGTGCCGCGCTTAACGGCGTCACAGTGCAGTTTGTCGATGATGAATTGCTCCGGGCATCGAGCGGCCTGACTGCCGGCAACGAAATCGCGGAGTACGACACCAACGCCCGTGCCGCCAGCGCTGCCCTCTCGTTCACAGGGTCGGGGAATGATCTCATCCTTACAGCCAACACCTTAGGTGTTGATTTCAATGACGTGCAGATTGTCGTTCAAGGTGGTGCAACCGCGGGAAGTGAAACCGTAACTTACGATTCCGGCAACAAACGCCTCACGATTTCCGTGGCGAGCAACGGTTCGAGCCAGATTCAAGATGTCATCACTGCGATCAATACGAACGGAACATTCACCGCCACGCGCGACAGCAGTTTGGAAGCGGCACTTGTCCCGACGGCCACCATCGATGCCGCCGACATTGGTGTTGTGCAAGGCAATACCGGCAACAGTGGCGGGGCCGCCAAAACGCTGTACGTGCGAATTGAAGCGGGTGTAACAACCGCCAACCAAGTCATCAGCGCGATCAACGCTCAGGGAACTTTCACCGCCACGGCCGACCTCAACGACGCCACCTCAGCCGCCAACGCGGGGACGGGTGTGGTGAGTCTCGATTCCAACGCCGAGCTCACGGCCGGTGGCGCGGGCACAACATTGGATCAAACTTCCGGCCTGCGGGTTGTTAACGGTGGCGCCACGCACGAAATTAGCTTTGAAAATGCCGAGACCGTGGAAGACCTGCTCAACATTCTCAACGCGTCGGAAGCGAATGTCTCGGGGGAGATCAACGCCGCCGGCACGGGCATTAGTATTCGCTCGCGCTTGAGTGGCACTGATTTCCAAATCGGCGAGAACGGCGGCTCAACGGCCACGCAACTCGGCGTGCGAACCTATGACACCGACACCCGCTTGAGCGATCTCAATTATGGCGTCGGCGTGCCGACCGGTGAAGGGTTCAAGCTGCCGGCCGAGGCGGGGACCGATTTTACTATCACCACCCAGAACGGCAGTTATGCAATCGATTTGACGGGTGCGGAAACGCTAGCCGAAGTCGTGACGGCCATCAACACAGTCACGGGAGCCGATGTCACCGCCAGTTTAGCACCTCCCGGCAACATTCTGCGGCTGGTCGACAATACCGCGCCTAGTGGCGCTGCTTTTTCGATCACACAGGCTGCCGGTAGTTTGACCGCCCAGTACTTGGGAATCGTTCCCAACGGCGCATCCACGGCGAGTACCACGACTGGAACTTTGACCGGTGACGACGCGCGCTACACAGATTTTACGATCACCGTCGGCGGACAAGATTTCGGCATCGATCTCAGTGGTGCCGAAACCATCGGCGACGTGATCGACGCGATCAACGCCATCGCGGTTGGTTTCACGGCTACACTTTCTAGCACTGGCAACGGCATTACGCTGAGCGGTTCGGGGTCGATAACCGTCACGAGCCAGGGTGAAAGTCAAACCGCCGAACTCTTGGGCTTCATTCCCCAGGGACAGACTTCCGCGAGTGCGACCGGTTCGCTCACGAGCACGGATCGCAACACCATGGAAAACGAGAGCGTGTTCAATACGCTCATTCGCTTGCGCGATGCGCTGACCGCTGGCGACATCAACGCCGTCGAACGGGCACTCGCCGACATCAACACCGATATCGACCGCGTGACGTTTGCCCGCGCCGAAATCGGCGCGACCGCGCAAGGTCTCGAACTTTCCGAAAACAGCTTGGAAGACGAGCAAATTCAACTCAAGAGTGCCCTCTCCGAGGAAATCGACGTCGACCTCGTCGCGGCGATCTCGGAACTCACCGCCCGCCAAATCGCGATGCAAGCCTCGCTCCAAGTGACGGCAAACATCCTGCAGCTATCGCTGTTGGATTTCATCTAAAATAATGAAACCACAGAGACACGGAGAGCACGGAGAAAATCAAATCTCCGTGAACTCCATGTCTCCGTCGTGAATTCTCTTTTATTTCCGCCATCGTCCTACAAAGCCCACGATGGCAGTCAAGAACAGCACCGCGCTCGTTGGTTCTGGCACGATGGTGTGTATTTCCGCGCTGTTGAACAGCCGGATCGCGTCTCCCGGAGCGTCGAGATAGAAACCGAGCGTGATCTCGTGTTCTATTGTCGTGGGCAACACGATCGGCCCCAGCAATTCGTCGAACGGCACGGGGCCAAGCACACCGGAGACCGGTCCTTCATGGGCGGTGCCCATCGTCATACCAAAATTCTCGGGATAGACCCGTGGCGTGTAAAACAACTCCGCGTAGCTGATCGGATTGCCCAGCACATTCTCAAACTGCCCATCCAACACGGCCGAGTGCGACAGGAGGCCCGAAGCCGCGTAGTTGTGGGTCACCTCGATATTGCCGAAGAAAAGTCCTGGCAATAGTTTTTGGATGAGCGTGTCCGTGACGATCGTCGAGACGGGGGGCACGCCGTCTCCGCCGCCGGTGGCGAGCACGGTGCCGGAGGCCGTCCAGTTATTCCCCACGTCGTTGACGGTGAAGTCAAATTCCATGTCGAAGACAGCCGGATTGAGGTCAAAGGCCCCATTGTCCACATAGATCACGGGCGCACCGAAGTCGACGCTGATCTCGACCGAGTATCCAGCCCGCGCCATTTGAGTGAAATTGAGCAAGCAACAAACACTCAGCAACAGGGCTGGTAAGCAAGTTTTGCGCGTCATGAGACTCCTCCAGGGCAAGAGAAAAAACGTGGCAAGAGACGTGGTAGATTTGCTTAGCCTACCCGCAACGCGCTGAATTATGCAACTTTTTCTTATTTTCGGTTCTTCAGGACTTTTCGTGGGTAGAGCATAGATCAACTGGAGAACATGACGTACGAATTCTTTACCCCGCAGGGGTACCATCATTCA
>JAWXAV010000066.1:0-30305 GCA_034439695.1 Bythopirellula sp.
GCAATCGGCAGAGCGATGAAGGGCGTGACTGCACAAGACTGCCGAGGCTTCTTCCAAGCGGCAGGAATCAACGCTACAACAACATGAAAACCGCTCTAGGCACCATCGGTCCGATTCCAATTAATAGAACAATGATCGCTACCACCCTAGAAATACCGCCCAAGGAGATCAACCACCACGCGGGAATCCAAACTAAACCATAAAGTACCCAACACATCACTTGCACGATGATTGGTAATTTTCCAAGACGAGATTTATACCAAGTCGAAAATTTTCTTGGATCAGCAGGCTCGGCGACATTTTCTTGAGGTTGAGGAGGTATAGACATTGCTGTAGCTGTTGCAGCGACTTGTGAAATCGGTGGCTGTGAAGCTGCGAACAACCCCTGAATTTTGGAAGCTACCATTGGCTTCTGCATGTCTTCTCTGCGGATCAAGTCGGCAGGAGACAACTTCTTCGCAACAGCAAACTGTCGAAGCTGTGCATAATTGAAGGGGCCTAACTCCTTGCCATTACGAGTAACAAACCAGTTCGACATAAGTTGGTTCCTTCTCAAGGACAAGGAGTTTTAATTCGAAGCGACGCTGACTCTTTCCCTTTTAGCCATGGCAGACGGCTTGGTTTATCCTCAGATGTGAGACTGCGAGGGAAGCCTATTTTGATGGAGTGAGAGAGTCTGCCGGTCTTCATGTACTATAGTCGACAGACATTTGGGTTCCAAGCCCCGATACTTCCGATCATGGCAAAGCGTCGGGAGCAACTACCTATCGGAGAAGTCTTGCGTCAAGCTCGACAGGCGGCTGGGCTGACGCAGGAAGCTTTGGCGTTTTCAGCCGATGTGGATCGCACTTATATCTCTTACTTAGAAAATGGACTCAAATCGCCCACGCTGGAAATCCTCTATAAGCTTAGTACCGCCCTGGGGTTGGCAACTTCGGAACTCGTGAAGCGAGCGGAGCGGCTAGCGATGAAGTAGCCAGTCTGTTCAGCAATCTCGTAACCTTGAGTCATATAGTCATCGAGGAGGTTTTCCAGTTCTTGACGAGAGCCGACACGGCGAAGGCGAGGAGCTGATACTGTTGACCCTCTGAGACTGCAGGATGAATTGAGAATGACCAAGACACAGTCTTGAACAGAAAAGTTTTAGCTCCGTTGGTTTCCTTGCTAAAATCAATGCTGATTTGGAGCCAAAACCTGGAGCAGCTATCTTTTTGACGTTCTCTCCGTTTCTTGTTCCATGCGGAATGTGAGATTTTTTCATATCTTGCATTTTGAAGGAGGGCCACGAGCCATGCCAAGAAAGCGTTTTACGGAAGAGCAGATCGCATTTGCACTTCGTCAGCATGAGGGCGGTGCCCAGGTTGCGGAGATCATCCGCAACCTGGGTCAGCAGCTGACTGGAGATGATGTCGTGGCTGTTCTGGAACAGTTGCAAGGCGAGCGCGGAACGCCGCAATCGATCAGGGTAGATAGCGGTCCCGAGTTCGTGTCGAAGTCTTTGGATTGGTGGGCTTACTTCAACCAGGTGACGCTCGACTTCAGTCGTCCTGGTAAACCCACCGATAACCCATTTATCGAATCGTTCAACGGTCGCCTGCGACAAGAGTGCCTCAACCAACACTGGTTCCAAGACATGCCAGACGTCACCCAGACGGTTGAAGCTTGGAGAGTTGATTACAACGAATGCCGTCCCCATAGCAGCCTCGGGGATCGGACACCCAGAGAGTTCTCGGCTTGCTTCACTCAGGCTACGCCTGAGCGAAGCAAGCCAGTCACAAACATTCCAACTGGATCAAGATTGGGGTGAGGGTCAAAAAACTGGATTCTCGCTCCTATGGTGGGCTCGGTGAAGGGGGCAGGTCAAAGGCGTTTCAAACTCGTCGATCAATGTTGCAGGGAATACTTTTATCGATGCTTTGGTTTGGGAGCGCGCACGACAGCAATCTACGGATGTGCAGTTACAAGTCCGCGAAAAAAATGATTTATTGTTGGGTTCCCGTTGGGAGCAACGTGAAATTGTGCTTATCACCTGCCGCCGCGGATAACGCGAGCGAAATATATGGGACGCACCTATTCGCGGCCCTTATAATTCGCCACTATATTATTGAACCTGATAACTTAGAAATGTTTCAATTGGCAGTTTCTTTCGTGCCTGTGCCCTTTTTTAGATGATTCTTAAACATGGCTGACGAAACCTATTCTGGCATCAAAGGCAGAACCGCAATTGTAACGGGAGGCGCGAAAGGAATTGGCGAAGCATGTGTCCGTCTGCTAGTCAAACACGGTGCCAACGTTGCCATCTTCGATATCGATGGCCAGGCGGCGGAGTGCTTGGCATCGTCTGTCGGCACAAACTGCACTGGTTATTGTGTCGATGTGAGCGACTCACAGGCCATTCGCACGACTTGCCAAGAGGTGGCTGTGGAACTCGGACCGCCAACCCTGTTGGTTAACAATGCGGGAATCGGGCACTATGCAACGGTGACCGAGACGACAGATGACGATTGGGACCGAATATTGAACGTTAATCTGAAGTCGTACTTCCTTTGTGCTCGCGAAGCGATTCCGTTTATGCAGAATGCTGGGAAAGGCGCAATCGTTAACGTTGCCAGTGTGCAGAGTTTCATGAGCCAGCAACGGGTCGCCGCCTATTGTGCTAGTAAAGCAGGGATCCTCGGACTGTCGCGGGCGATGGCGGTTGACCATGCCCCTTCGATTCGTTCGAACGCAGTTTGTCCCGGATCGGTGGACACACCCATGTTGGCCGCTGCCCTTGAAGGTGCACTCGATAAAAAGGCCCTGCTGCAGGAATGTCGTAATATGCATCTGTTGAAGCGGATTGGCCAACCGATCGAAATCGCTCAACTGGTGGTGTTCTTGCTTAGCGATTTGGCCTCTTTTATTACTGGTCAAGCGATTAGGATCGATGGAGGGATTGGTCTTGAAATTGGCGGAAGTGTTCGCGATTCATGAGGTCTTGGGATGGCGGTTCGTGAAGATATTTTGATGGACGCGGAATCAGAAATCTGGTTAAAGGATTTTCGTATTTCGGCAGAGGATAATCTGAAACTCGAAGGCTCTGCCGATTGGTCGATCACAAAACGAACTCTCCAGGGTGGTCCATCAGCGGACATTGACGTCGTCACCGTGGACAACGGAGTTTTTTCGGTGGAAGTTTTGCCCACCCGCGGCATGGGTTTATGGAAGGGAAACTTTCGGAGAACGAGTCTTGGCTGGCAATCGCCCGTTCGATTTCCGGTTCATCCAAGCCTAGTCAATTTAGCCGACCAACGAGGGACCGGTTGGCTCACGGGTTTCAACGAATGGATGTGCCGTTGCGGATTGAATTCGTTTGGAGCGCCCAGTTCGCCGTCCTCTGAAGATGGAACTGCCATCGAGCGGCCTTCAACATTGCATGGGAGGGTTGCCAATATTCCTGCGCACTATGTCTCGACCAAAGTCGACACGGCGGGAAAAGGAAGACTGACGGTACGCGGAATTGTGGAGGAAGCAGCACTGTTTGGAGGCTGCCTGCGACTCGACAATTCGCTGCATACGACTGCGGGTTCCAATGTTCTCGAAATCAACGATACGATCACGAATCAGAGTGACATGCCGGCAGAGGTGCAGCTTCTTTATCACATTAATTTTGGTCCACCGGTGCTCGGCGAAGGATCTAAAATCTTCGCCGCGATCGACCAGTTGGTACCCTACGATGAACACTCAGCGAAAAGTAGTGAGAGCTGGGATTTGTGCGGCAAGCCGACTCCCGGTTTTGTTCAGCAATGCTATTTCGTGAAACCACTTGTTGATTCAGAGGGAGATGCAACGATTCTGTTGTGCAACCCGGCGGGCGACTTCGCGGTTCATATGACGTTCGACACGCGGTCGCTACCGTGTCTAACTCTCTGGAAAAACTTCGCGGGCGAACGGGACGGCTATGTGATTGGGATCGAGCCCGGGACAAGTTTTCCCAACCCCAAGCCGTTGGAACGTCAGCTCGGCCGTGTTCCCCAGCTCGGACCGGGCGAGAGTTTGCAGCCTTCAGTGCGGCTTTCTTTTTTCGACGATGCTGAATCCATCGCGGAGATCATTGCTTTGATTGCTCAGCAGCAAGCCGCGCACGAGCCGCAGATTCACCAAACACTTCAGCCGGGCTTTTCATTTTCTTAAGCTGAACAACTCAAACACAATCGGACGGGCAGATATGCAAATTGCTGGTGTGGCCAAAGTATTCAACGACACCAATCTGAAGCTCCTCAAGCAGATTGGTGTCGACGATTTCGTTTACTACAACATGAAAGGCATGCCCGGCAGCTTCGAGGAACTCGAAGTTATCAACCGGACCGTGTCGAACGAGGGCCTGCGACTTTCGGTGATTGAAGGTGGCCCTCCGATCGACCTGGTTGTCATGGGCAAGGATGGCCGCGATCAGCAAATTGCAGAGTACGTTCAATCGATCAAGCACATGGGGCGATTGGGTATTCGTGTGCTCTGCTACAATTTCATGCCGCAAGTTACCAGCGCCGCGATGGTTGCGCGCACTTCGATGACGTTCCCAGAACGTGGTGGGGCACTCACAAGTCAGTTTTGCAGCATCGATTTCAAACCAGAATGTATTCCGCATGGTGAACAGCCCACGACTGACGAGCAGATGTGGGAGAATTTGGAATACTTTCTCAAACGAGTCGTGCCGGTCGCAGAACAAGAAGAAGTTCTCCTGGCGATGCATCCCGATGACCCGCCCTTGTCGCCGCTGTGCGGTTTGTCTCGAATTATGCGTAGCGTTACCAACTTTGACCGGCTGCTTGAATTGGTGAACTCGCCCGTGAACGGCATCACGCTTTGCCAAGGCTGCTTTGCCGAGATGGGTTGCGACCTGCCCGACGTGGTGCGGCATTTTAGGGGTCGAACCCACTTCGTTCATTTCAGAGATATTCAAGGTGCGCCGGAAGACTTTTACGAATCGTTCCCCGATAATGGCTCGAACGATATGTTGGAAGTTTTGCGAGCTTACCGGGAGATCGACTATCGCGGCTTTATTCGAGTCGACCATGTTCCGCTCCTCATCACGGAAAAAGCTCCCTACGATGGCTATGGCATGCATGGGCATACGTTTGCAATTGGATATCTCAAGGGCCTCATGGAATCGGTCTTCGGACATCCGGTTCGGAATTCTCTGAGCGCTAACTTGCGAGAGGCTTGATCATGGCTCGACTTGAAGGCAAAAAAGCATTTCTCACGGCTGCGGGGCAGGGGATCGGCCGCGCGTCGGCGTTGGCATTCTGCCGTGAAGGCGCGACCGTGATCGCCACGGACGTTAATCGCGAATTGCTCGAGCAATTGAAAAAAGATCAACCGCTCTTGGATTGCCGGCCCCTTGATGTCACCGATAGTGACGAGATCAAAACGCTTGCGGACACCGTTGGCACCGTGGACGTCTTGATGAATTGCGCTGGCTACGTCCATCATGGAACCATCCTGGAGTGCGGCGAGGAAGATTGGAACAAGGTGTTTGATATCAACGTGACTGCCATGTTTCTAACGATCAAAAGTTTTCTGCCGTCCATGTTGTCAGCGGGGCGAGGGAGCATCATCAATGTTTCGAGCGTTGCTTCGAGCCTTAAGGGTTTTCCCAATCGATTTGCGTACGGCGCGAGTAAAGCGGCGGTCATCGGGCTGACCAAATCGATTGCCGCAGACTTCACCAAGCAAGGCATCCGCTGCAACGCGATCTGTCCTGGCACAGTTCATAGCCCCTCGCTGATAGAACGGATTGCTGCTAAAGGCGATTTCGAAAGCACCTTTGCGTCGTTTGTCTCCCGACAGCCAATGGGGCGGTTGGGAACGCCGGAGGAAATCGCAGAACTAGCCGTTTATCTTGCCGCCGATGAGTCGGCGTTTACCACGGGGGCCGTCCATGTGATTGACGGAGGCTGCTGCATCTAACGCGAGTTGTTGGCATCGATCGCGGGGTAATTCAAAGGACACCCGGCCACATCAACTTCGACACACGCCAAGTGCCAACGAGCGAGACTGGCAACGACCATGGTCTTGAGATTCTCACCGACAAACACCACGTTCGTCGGCGACGAGATCATGGTACTCTCCCAGTCTTCGGTCCAAACGCTCAATTCTCCCGAGAACGTGTAACGGTAGATGATGTCGGGCGTGTAGCACGCGATGAATAAGTTTCCGTCTTGATCAAACGCCAAGCCGTCGGGAATCGTTCTCGGAAGTTCCACAACAAACTGTGATGAACCCAGTTGGCCATCAGGCAGGATTTCCGCTTTGGCCACTGACGGTAAGTTCGACAATGCGACGTAAAGCTCCTTGCCATCGGGGCTGATTGACAAGCCATTGGGAAACTCGGAGAACCCCGTGCTTACAACTTCGGTACTTCCGCCCGGTTGAATGCGATAGATGCAGCCATTATTTCCATGCCAATTTCCCGAGTCTGCGACGTAGAGATTGCCCGCGGTATCGAACACGGGAAAGTTGGGATTAATCATGGGTCGATCAGCGGTTCCGCTGGAATACACGGTCACCTCACCTTGAGAAGTCATGCGAGCAACAATCTTTTTCTTTGGATCGCACGCGTAGATGTTTCCGTGCCCATCAAGGCACAGGCCGAGCAGGAAGCCGCCCGTGCTGCCAATGGTAGTTACCTCACCTTGAGATGAGATCCGATAAACTTGGCCTGCTTCTCCCCCAGCATAAACCTGGCCATCTGGTCCGAGCGTGACTCCCTCGGGGTGATCGAGACCGTCGGCGTAAACACGAAACGAAGAGAGTGGAATATCTGACACGCGTCGATCTCCCGAATGATGAAAAGCTCCGCCACCAAAGGCTATGCGAGGATTGTCAGGACTATACCATACGGCGATAATCGAGACCATTGATCGACTCGCAACACGCTGAACGTCTTGCGAGAGTTGCCAGAACCCCTATGCTAGAAAGTCAGTGAAATGAAATTGTTGCGATATGGCGAACCCGGAAAAGAGAGCCCTGGTATTTTAGATCAAGATGGAAAAATTCGTTCACTGCGTAACATTGTTCCAGATCTTAGCGGCGACGTTCTCTCAAGCGAGTCCTTGAAGAAGCTGGCGACCATCGATCCGGCGACGCTGCCGCTTGTCGATTCCCAAACCCGCATCGGGCCCTGTGTTGCGGGGACGACAAAGATCTTGTGTATCGGGCTCAACTATGCCG
The DNA here is from genome assembly GCA_034439695.1 of Bythopirellula sp. Classification (GTDB taxonomy): domain Bacteria; phylum Planctomycetota; class Planctomycetia; order Pirellulales; family Lacipirellulaceae; genus Bythopirellula. The sequence continues at coordinate 7,213 of JAWXAV010000066.1, forward strand.
ACCATGCACGTGAGTCGGGCATGGAAGTTCCCAAGGAACCGGTCGTTTTCATGAAGGCGACAAGCTCGATCTGCGGCCCGAATGACGATGTCGAGATTCCTCGCAATTCTCAGAAAACAGACTGGGAAGTTGAACTCGGGGTTGTGATCGGTACAAAGGCCAAGTATGTCGACGAAGATTCTGCCATGGAGCATATCGCCGGCTTTTGCGTGGTCAACGACTTGTCCGAACGCGAATTTCAACTCGAGCGGTGTGGACAGTGGGTAAAAGGCAAAAGCTGTGATACGTTTGCACCGTTGGGGCCCTGGCTGGTGACCAAAGACGAAATCGCGGATGTTCAGGATCTCTCGATGTGGCTCGAAGTCGATGGGCATCGCTACCAGAATGGATCAACGAGTACGATGGTGTTTGGAGTCGCCAAGCTAGTGAGCTATTTGAGCCAGTTTATGTCACTTCTACCGGGTGACGTGATCTCAACAGGCACCCCTCCCGGCGTGGGCCTGGGGCTCAAACCGCCGGTCTATCTTGTGCCTGGGCAGACAATGCGACTTGGCATCGAAGGTTTGGGCGAACAGCATCAACAAACCGTGAAAGCGGGTTAATAGAGGGCAGCTATGACAATATCACGTCGGCGATTTATTCAATATTCGACAACCGGATTGCTAATCGGAACGGTGTTGGTTCATGCTCCCCGCGTGATGGCCGAGACGACTGACTCCACTCTCGTGTTAGCCGTGCGCTATCTGGGAAAACAGTTCCAAGATAATCCGGTCAGGGTGACTGGCCAGGACTGCGCGTCGAGCATCGTGTTGCCTTCGGGTGAAGCTTTCTGGCTCTTTGGGGATACGATCGAGGGTCCGTTTGAGTCGATCCGCGGTCTCGCTCTCGACGACAAACTGTCGAACACCGCGGCTGTCGTTCCCGAGCAGGATGTTTCCGAGGGCATCAAGCGATTTGAGTTCGTTACCGAACCGGATGGCAAGCGAGCGCGGCAAGTCGTGCCTTTCGTCGATGGCGAAGCACCCGCGGAGCAGCGTATCTGGCCAGTCCACGGAGCGTGCAGCGGCGGACACATTTACGTGTTCTATCATCGAATTTCATTGATCCCTGGTGTCGATGTCTTTGAAAATTTCACTCTTGAGGGGATGGGCATTGCTCGCGCGAAAATTGGTGAATGGAAGTTTGAGCGGCTCACAGCCCCCGATAGTGGCTACGAATTCTGGAAAGGCGACAAACCCACGTTCGGTGTTTTCGTGCAGCAGCAGGATGGGGTAGCCTATGTATGGGGCAGCCTGATGACCGGCATGTTCCTGGCACGAACCAGCCCCGAGAAGATCGCCGATCTCTCGAGCTATGAGTACCTCATTGCGGCGCCTACGACGGCCGATCCCGAAGCAAAACCCGTTTGGTCCAAAACATTCGAGCCGATGGCGGTGATGTTTGATTCCGTGCCGAATGAGATGTCGGCTTCCTACAATTCTCATCTTGGCTGTTACACGGCGATTCACACTCGTTTGCGCGAGAATGAGATTGTGTTGCGAACGGCACCCGAGATCGTGGGGCCGTGGAGTGACGCGGAGGTGATTTATCGTCCCGAGAAAAAAGATGAATCTGATCTGTTCTACGCCGCCAAGGAACACCCTGAGCTGGCCCGCGAGAACGGCAAGGTCATTTATGTGACCTATGTCGATTCGCGATCTTACGCACCGCAACTCATTGAAGTGACGTTGAAATAGCAGTGTCCCCGTTCTGCTGCTCTGGTTGAGGTAGGTGGTCGTACCAAGTGAATTTGAGCGCAATCATGGCTGCCGCCGATACAGCCGCCCAAATCAATGCACTCGTGTGCCAGTGCCCGACAAGGTACATCGGCGAGACGTAGGCTCCAAAGATGGCTATGCATGCCAGCGTGACATTGATGACCGCATACCAGACGCTCTCGCCGGGGTCGTTGAGTTCATCGGCCGAAAGGTTCGCGCGACCGCGAATTGGTCCCCAGGCGCCGAATGGTCGGATACTCCTGTAGAACTCCAGTAGCACGGCGTCTTCGGTTGCCCGCCCCACGTAGGTGCCAATCAATGACGCCACCAGCGATATGCCACAAAGGGCGGGAAACGTATAAAAAATGGGCGGGTCGATATTCATTAACGACATGAACAGCAATGGCATCGCGCCAGCCAGACCCGCGAGCGTGCCGGCCGCGTAGCCCATGCCGTTGAACCGCCACCAATACCAACGCAGCACGTTAGGGATCACAAATGCCGCGCCGAGCGCCATCATGATCCAGTCCCAAACCTGCCGAATCGAGCTTGCGTAGAGCCCGATCAGTATTCCAGCGCCGACGATCACAATCGTCGCGACGTAGCTGGCCCGCACGAGATGCTTCTCACTGGCATGGGGTCGGAAAAGTGGTTGCCACAGATCGCGCACCAAGTAAGAAGCTCCCGAATTCACCGTGGCAGCAAACGTCGACATAAACGCGGCCAACAGTCCCGCCAGGACCAATCCCAAAACACCCGAACCGAGGTACTTGGCCAGCACACGGGGCATGACGATTTCGGCGTCGAGGGTTCCTTGTCCATCGACGATTGCAATGCCGGCCGAAATCGCCAGGAGAGCAATTCCCATGACCATTGCCCAGCGGACGACCAAGAAGGCACTCCATGCGGCGCCAACTTTGGCTGCATCACGAGAATCACGCGCCGAGAGAAACATCTGAAAGTCGAACATCTGCCCCGGTCCGCCAAGGTTGAGCATCAGTCCCTTGGCGACCCACACCAGCACGAGCAGTCCGAACATGCGGTAGCTTTGATATCCGGCCGGCAACGCGTCAACATTTTTCAATTCCCATTCCGGCCAGAGACTCGTAAAGCTGCCCCCGTCGACTGCCGTAACTGCGGCGATACTTTCGGGAGTTAATTCGAAATATGCGATCCCGGCAATGACAATGCTAGCGACGACGAGGATACAAGTCTGGAGGACGTTGGTAATGACGACCGCTTCCAATCCTCCGAGCAATGTATAAATCGTCGCGATGCCGAAAACGGCCAAAGCGCAGACCCGAACATTGGCTTCGGGTGACAATCCGGTTTGCACATACTCGGCGGAGAATTTTCCAATCCCTTCGAACCCATAGCCCGTGAGGCCCACAAGCGTAATCACTGCCATCAAGGCATACGCATATCGTGCCGCGCGGCCATCCGCACGGTCGCCGAAGCGAGTGATCATCCACTCTGCTCCCGTCATGACTCGCGAACGACGGACCCATTTTCCCATATAAGACATGAAAAATGCCGCCATCAGGAAGCCCCACATCCAGTGGTTCCAAACTGATTTCATGCCAAACAGATAAATCAAAGTGACCATCCACATCGTGCCACTGATATCGAAGGTCGACACCGATCCCGACATGGCCAGTGCAAGCCAGTGAATTCGGTTTCCTCCAAGAAAGTAGTTCTCCATACTCGCAGCGGCCTTGCGCTGTTGCCAAATCCCAATGCCGATCAAGGCCACGAAAAATAGAAGAATGATTATGGCATCGAGCGTAGACATTCTGATAAGCCCTTTGAGGGTTGTAATTAGGGAAAACTCATTTCCAGCAACTAATCATTTTTGGCAGCTGGAGTGAGTTTTAGTTGTAAGAAGCGGGGAAAGTAGAGTTCCAGGTTTTCGAAAAGACTCTCAAGTTGAAAAGTATTGGAACAGTAGGTCATTGCCAACCCATCGACCGTTTGCTCGGGGTGAGCTTTCGCTGCATAGAGCAACTGCTCGGGGTCGTCTGCCTTGATTTTCTTGGGTTCGTAGAAATCATCGAGTTCCGACCAGGGGCCGGTCAAGGCTTGCGAGGTACGAAATCCAATCGGCGAGAGTGGAAAGCCCGCGAACTGAAACTGGACATAACGCTCTAAGTCGGCATCATAGTGAACCGTAAACTCGGTCTGTCCTCCCTTGAAGACCGGTGACGGTAGTTTGGTGAGTTTTTCTTGATCGACCCAGCCGGCTTCGGCACCGGCCCACCATTGGGGCTTTGTGAGATCGCCGTCAAACGCGTCCTTCAGTAGCCATCGCACGATATGCACGTCGTGATCTTTGTCGGCCACACTGAACGCGATCAAGTGATCACTGTCTCGCACGAGGCTTGCTGAGCCAACCAATACTCCAAAGGGATTTTGTGGTGCCGTGAGCTTCCGCACCTTCCATTGGTCGGGGCTTGCATCGAGATTCTCGATGAAGACCGCTCCCCAACCGGTGACATCAAAGGCGAGTTTACGATTGGCATCGCGAGCCCGCATCATGAGCATCAGCAATTTGCCATCGACGAGAAGTGAACCTCCCGGCCAGAAGAATTCCTTCCCCTCATCCGCAATGAATGACTTCGGCTTGCCATCCTCCTCTCGCCAAAAAGCTTTAAATGTTGCGGTCGTGGGGTCGTAGCCTGTTTGCAGGCCAACACTGTTTCGAACCATCGTCGTCCCGCGTCGCTGACCAGGAGTGGTAGGAGCGACAAAGCTATCTCCGAAAAACCAAGCGACACGTCCGCTCCCTAAGTCGACCGAATAAGCATCGTCACCACCGAGCCAGTCAGGGTCGCGATGGAACATCGCATCAGCCTCCGGCCAAGCCGAGGCAGTCGCCTTTAGGCCGTTTTGAGTGGATTTGACTTCTTCTCCAATCGTAGCAACTTCAACGTAATCGCCGACAAGGTCTGCCCACATGCGGCCATGCTCATACAGTCCCTTCGGGCTGAAATGAATTCCAGCACCGCCTAAGTCACGCTGATCGCCAGTGAGCGTGTCCGTGTCTGGGCCCTGCAATGCGATTCTCGATTCCCAAAGTCGTTGTTGGGCGTTCCGCACAGTGTCGAATCGTGGTTTTTCGGGATTGTGGTACGAGGCCTGGGCAACGAACCAAGGAAAATACCATCCCGCCTGTTGTTGCGATTTCTGAATGACGTTGCTTAGCTTGGCGTAATACTCTTCCGTTGGCATCGCGACGTCGCTCTCTCCCTGATGCCATAAAACAGCACGAAATCCAAAAGGCCCAAATTGATGGATGCGGGTCATCTTCCAGGGAAACAAGTCGCCGCCAGGCTGCCATTGGTTGACGCTTGTGCCTCCAAAGCCTGTTGTTGCTACGCCGATGGGAACGCCAAAGCGTTCGTACATCGCGTCGCCAAAGGCCGGCCAGAAGCTGCCACCTTGGCTCTTGTCGGCCACGCCAAGTTGCGGGTCGTCGGCAATCTTCCATTCATCACCACCGAATGAAGCGACCATTCCCGACTTCTGTCGCGTGCGGATCTCGCCACAGTTGGTTGAATTCGATTGCCCGGCACCGACGAAGACCTCGCCCATGCCGAAATGTTCAACCTTCAATTCGGCAACCACCTTGTCTTGTTTCATTGCTTCGACTTCGAGCGTGTACCATCCGCCCGCAGCCAGAGGCAGGATCGCAGAGAAGCTGCGTGTCGCTTGTACGATGGGAATGGACTGCCAATTGCCGGCAAGTTCACCATCAATCGACTTTCCCGTTACTCGTACACGAATCTCACTCGCGACCGTCGTTGTTTGACCACTCACGCGAAATGTTCCGGCTTTTTTGGTTGATCTCTGGAACACCTGATAGTTCCGGGGAGAATGAAGTTGGAGCTTGGCCGGAGTTGGCTTAGGGACGAGCGAACTTATTTGCTCACGTTCACTGGCTGAGACATCGCCCACTGAGAGCCTAATAGACTTTTTTTCGCGGGCAGTGAGTGAAACTTGACACACTTGATGCGGTCCTTCCCACGGTCCCCACAATTTGTCACAGCCACGAATTTTCAGCTGCGAGTTGCCAGATACCAATGCGACTTCTGTCCAAGACTTATTCACCGGAAAAGCAAACGCCTTTCCGTGCTGATCAAACGCTGCTTCCAAGTCTTTAACGAACACAACGAAGAAAACGAGCGGATCGTCCGATTCATTGGCAAGATGCCAAGTCATCTCGGATTCGCCAAACTCATAGCGGATCGATGCCGCGTCACCGCTTGCCACAACGACGTTTTCAGAGGGCTGCTCGATCTTTGGCAACTTCACTGGACCGTTTTGAAAGAAGTAGCTTCCACGCGAAATCGCCACGTCAGGCGTGAGGAACTCACGGCCGTGAACTCGAAGGTTTGTCAAACAGCCGTCTGCTTCGATACGCGTCTCGTACGCGTTGCTCTTGATCGTAAGAGGACTACCCTCGGTAACGATGGTGATGTCCGCGACCAACGCGCCGTCAGTGAGAAACCAAAACGACGGCAAGGCCAGTAAGAAAATCAGTGCTCGCAACATGGTGTTTGAGTCTCGCATGCGAGCAATCAATGCTCGAGAAAAGTCAGGCGGTAACACGCCGGCAATCGCTGAACGCTTTCGCTGTGGCGTTTATTCTAATAAAAGCAACTCGCGGTACTAGCGTGGTTGCATCGCATTGGCGACATGATTCTCCACCACGCAGCACGTAATTCCATTGCACGACTACCCGCACTGGGTGATCGATATCAATTGCTACAGCATTTAAGGCTGCGGCATTTACTCGGGGAGGCTGGCAATAATCGATGATTTGGTTTGACCGTTTGTTGGGCATCAGCAATAATCAAAGTTAACGCATAGGTAAACGGCACAAGCAGTTTTGACTTCGCTTTTCCTTTCTCGTTCAACTGCTCATAGTCTGCGTCATTTCCTTTCAAGCTCATCAGCACGGAGTTCCACAGTGAAAAGGTCACGTGGTTTACACGGTTTTACGCTCGTCGAATTGCTGGTGGTGATCGCAATCATCGGCGTTCTTGTTGCGTTACTATTGCCTGCGGTTCAGGCAGCGCGTGAATCAGCGCGGCGCATGCAGTGCGTCAACAACTTGAAGCAGATCGGCATCGGATTCTTGAATCACGAATCGACGCATAAGTTCCTTCCGTGCGCGGGTCGTAGCGCTTACTACGTCGGTGATCCCTTACTGGGGGTGGGCCGTGATCAACCAGGCGGTTGGATCTACCAGATTTTGCCTTACGTTGAGCAGCAGGCGGTCTACAACATTACGAACGATGGCGACAAGGCTGGCATTACCCCCGCTCAAAGAGCGCAGTCGATCGTGTTGCAAAGCACGCCGATTCCCTCCTTCAACTGCCCTTCACGTCGTCCGCCTGCACTAACACCATGGACTCTGCCGAACACTTGGAATCCGCGAAACGGCGATCGTGCCTTGCAGGTGGTTCGTAGCGACTATGCTGCCAATGCGGGAGATGGTGAGAAGGGGATGGAATCGTGGGTCAGAGAGGAAAACGAGTATCGTCAAAAGGTCGAATGGGTGTTTATGAACTACGCGAACCCATCGACCAGCGAATATCCGCCCTTTGATGGACAGACAGGCATTAACTACAACGGCGCCGAAATCCGATTTCAAGATATTACGGATGGTACATCGAATACTTATGCAGTCGGTGAGAAGTACGTCAACGCAGACCACTATGAAACCGGTGTCGACCCCGGTGACAATGCGAGTATGTACCAAGGATTCGATTGGGACGTGAATCGCTGGACCTGCAAATCGTTTCCACCACTGCAGGATAGACCCAATTACGAAAAGTACGGCAGTTTTGGCAGCGCTCATAGTGGCGGTTTCAATGTAGTCAACTGCGACGGTTCGGTGTCGGCTGTTTCTTTTGATGTCGATTACGATGTTCATCGTCGCGCTGGGCATCGACATGACGAGGGCGGGATTCTTCCGGAGCAAGAAGACACTCAGCCTTTACCTTGATTACTTCTGGTATCGAATTCATTAGTGTTTTCATTTTATCGGTTTTCTATGAAATTCTGCTGCCTGTCCGCGAATTACCAATCTCTTATTTGCAGAGGCGTTGTTACAGCTTTAGGGCTGGGAGCATGCCTGATCACAGTTACGGGTTGTAGCCGAGGGCCTTCCGCGGTCAATGTTCCCGAAGTTGATCCAAGCGAGGCCGCACAATCAGCAATTGAACTTTACGACAAAGACCACGATGGCGTTTTGACGCAAGCTGAGTTGGCGGATTGCCCGGGCATCCTGGGTCATCTGTCACTTTACGATTCGGATCAGAGCGGATCCGTGTCGAAAGAAGAGATCGAAAAACAAATCACCGAGCTCAGGTCGTCGCGAGTAGGACTCACGATGTTGAATGTTCAATTGCGACTTGATGGTCGACCCCTGAAGGGTGCCAAAGTTAGGCTGGTTCCGGAAGCATACCTTGGCGATGAGGTGAAGGAGGCCTGGGGAACATCGAATGCGCGCGGAATCGCAACGATGGATATTCGAGATGCGGACCTGCCTGAGTCAGATCATGGTTTGTTGGGAGTTCACTACGGCACTTTCAAGCTGGAAATTACGCATCCCGATGTGCCGATACCTGCCAAGTACAATACGGAGACGACCCTTGGTTACGAAACCGAAAAAGGCAATCCTGATTTTAATGTGAACTTGAAAAGTCGCTGATGCCGGTACGATCGACGAGATTCCATCGCCTTGGGTTTTCGCGGCGTTCTCATTCGCAGTAGTGCACCTCCGAAAGCAATCGCGAGCAAGGCGGATGTTGGTTCGGGAAGTTCGCTGGCAAGTCCCGTTGATAATGGGCCCGTGTAGTTGCGTTGCCAGATCAGAAAGTCGCGACCGTCTGTGTCGCCATCGCCGTCGGCATCAGCAACGCTGTTTTCAAGATTTCCATAAACTTGCTGCCAGAGGCCCAAGTCCGCATCATCGACATCGCCATCCTGGTCAAAGTCTCCCGGAATTGGAAATAATCGGGGGATGGTGGACAAGTCCAGCCGATACATCATCTGGTTGTAGTCGTAGAGCGGCGTGGCGGTCGGGTTGCCTGAAAACGTGTTTGCATAGGTGCCTTCGAAATAGATGTAACGTCCCCCTTCTTCGCTGAAATAGGGATGTTGCTTCGGATTGTAGAAGGTGTAGTTCTCGCTGCCGTTGTGGTGAGTGACCACTTTCACGGCGTTCTCCCAAGGTCCTTCCGGAGTTGGGGCTTCGGCAAACCAGACTTCGCCTAAGAGACTGTCGCCGAAGAACTGATTGCCGATCATGACCCAGCTGTTTCGATAGTCGTTCCACGAGACCGACGCCCTATGCAGGCGGACATCGCTGCCCGATTCAAAATCTTTGAGCCGAAACGACGAATCCTCGCGGTCGAGATGGCCGTTCTGAACGAGATCTTCCAGCCGGTCGGTCGTGAGCGGATCGGTGTTCGTCTTCCAGCCGTAGACAGGGTTACCCCTGAGCATCAAGCTCAAGCGGCGGGTTTGCGGCATTATAACGGGTGCCTTGTTGCAATGGCGTAAACGCTTCCCACTTGGAGGGATCGCTTACGTCGTTCCAGTTTTTCTTCACGCGGATGTTGGGGTACGACTCGGCAAAGTAAATGTATTCTTCCTTGCCCATCGAGACTTCAAACGCATGCCCGACGGCAGAGATGGGGGCATCCAGGGGATAGACTTGGAAACGTTGAAAGACTTCTTGGGAATCGTTGAAGCGTGCTAAGCCGTGCTCGACCTGAGCACCGAGAACGTTATTCGAGTCGCGACGTGAGTAATGCGTTAACATCCTCTCCTGATCCGTGTTGTCGACGATGGTAAACAGGCCATCGAACCACACTGGCCCTGGTTGGGGCAGCGGCATCATTTGCTTTGCAGAGCCGTTGACATCCACGTAGTAATCGAGGTCAACGCCGACGGATGGTGAGAGCCTGCCCTGGCTCGGCAGTTGCGAAGTTGCGCCGGCCGCGCGAAAGTTTCCGAAACCTACTTCGTAGAGCGTATCGCCCCAGAACCATTGAAGCTGCCCCTTGTAGATCGCGGTTTGAACAGAATCCTGCCACCGAACATTGGCGTTGAGCAGTGGCTGCAGAATCGGAGCGGTCTGGTTGAGCATAACGGTGTCTTGGTAGATTCCCGTCCCTGTAACACGATACAGCCTCTCGGCCAATTGTTGCCGATTGATAGTCACCTGATTCGTTGTGCCGGGCGTGGTTTGTAGCGGCCAGATGCTGCTGGCATACCCAAAACTCGCGAGAGTAAAGTCGAGGTTTTGATTGAGCAAACCTGGTGAGTTCAAGGCCACGAAGCCATTGCTGTCGGTGTAAAATTCCTAGTTATCAGCGCTGAGCTTAACGAGTGGCACACCTCTGGCAGTCTGAGAATCGAGCACCTGAATCCCGTAGTAGTCTTGGGCTATAGCGTGAGAACCAAGAGCCGACAGCAAGGTCCAGCAACAAAGTGTTAGGATTTGCCAGCGCATGCGATGCCAAGTGAAGAAATGACCAAGAGAAGTTAAGACAAGAGAATTGGGGTGCCACTCCCAAGTATATCAGTCAGTATATCAGCTCATTACACCTCGATCTGCTGTTCAGCACGAGGTCTCAATTCAGGAGGAAATGGCTTCCCCAGACGTACTTACCGCACGAATTTTTTCCAAAAGGAAAGCGATTCAAGTTGGTGCTACCAAACTCCGCACGAGTCACTAGGACCGCATTCAGGCCTGCATTTACTGGCTCAAAATGATGTAGCATATCGAGCGACTGTGGGGGAATTCTCTTGAACTTGCTTGACGCTCTTGGTGCATGTGTTGATACTAAGGTATGGCGTCAGGGGGCCAAATGAAAGTCTTTTCTTACTTTGATGGTCTCGTCAACTGCCCTGAATTGTGTTGTTGCGATCTGCAAAATTTTTAGCTTCTTGGGAGGTGCCTAATGATCCAGACTTTACGGGTTGATCAAACTGATTCTCTTGACCGCGACGTTCGTTTGCTTCTCAACGGCAAGCTTGCCAGCTATCTCGCAGCAAGTGGCGTGATGGCCACGGTTGCCACTTCTCAATCAGAAGCCGCGGTTATCGGTAACTCGAATGTACAACCCTTTGGAGTCAACGGCGTCGTCAACATTGACTTCAACGGCGACGGTCAAATCGATTTCCAAATCGATCACGACCGCGTCGACCTTGGCGGCGGCAATGCTGTCGACTATTTGCAGCTCGACAAAAACGACAGCACAAGCGAGATCAACCCGCTCGCGATCCCAGGCATCTTTGACGGATTTCCGCCGAATGGGAATCCACTCAACAGCTCATTTGATCCTAAGTACGTTGTTCCAACTGGTGGACTTGGCGACTATCCAGCTGCTCTTACGGCAGGCACGACCATTGGCCCTGCGTCTTCTATGGACTTCCAGGAGGGAAGCGGATTCAACGGCTCGCAAATTATTCGGGCCAACCGACTCATCGATGAGGATGCCGGACAAGTCGACTTGATCCTTGGCGGGACCCCTGCGGCCAGTATTGCCATACCAACTAACGGCCCAAACTTCTTGGGCTTAGGTGGCGGTGTAAAGTACCTTGGAGTCCAGATGAAACTTCAGGGCGATCCTAACCCAATCACGTACGGCTGGATCGGTGTTCGCATCGACAACGAAGCCGACGCCACCGGCGCAGTCGTGGGCTATGCCTACGAAAACACGGGCGCACCAATTCGTGCTGGCGTGGTTCCTGAACCGACAACAATCTTGACGGTCGTTCTTGGTGTAGCGGCCCTTTTCGGAAAACGAGTATTTGGTCGGGGCAGTCGTCGCCTTGACAAGTAGTCAAGCGCCGATTTGAAGATTGCCTAGACCTTGTTCGAAACGATCTAGAAAGAATAGCGCGGCGAAACAAAGTTTAGTTAAACTGTTCCGCCGCGCATTAATTTCTTTTCCCATGTGATTTCCTCGTACAAATGCAAACGAAGTCTTGTTTGCGCGTCTTGATCAGGGGCAGGCCGCGGTCGGAACGCGGCGATCTCTTTGAGGCACTTTGGAAAACGATTTTCAGGAACTTGATATGAACATTCTCCACCCGGGCGATCGGAACCCACGCCTTGATACTCGGCTGAAAGCCTATCTTGCTGCCGTGGGAGGCATTAGCACTGTCGCAGCCTCGTCGGCCGAAGCTGTCGTGGTATCCAACACGACGCCCCAGACAATTGGTATCAATCAGGAAGTAAACATCGATTTCAATCTCGATGGCCAGATCGATTTCCAGATTGACCACGATCGATATGTCCTGACCGGTGGAAGCGTTCTCGATTACTTGCAAGTTGACAAGAACGATGCGTCGAGTGCCGCGAACCCCTTACCGATCGACAATTTCGGCACGTTCCCTTTGAATGGAACACCGGCAAATAGTGATTCGGAAGTTTTGAACTTCACAAACAGTTTTGGCGACCAAGGTGGATATGCCGTTGGGTTGAAAGCTGGTGATGTGATCGGTGCCACTGGAACGAACGCATCTGGCGCGATGTATAACGGCCTCGTCGGAGGAACGCGATGGGATTTCCAAGAGGGAGATAGCTTTCTTGGAAGTGGTACGAGAATTCGAGCTAATCGACTCATTGATGAGGATCAAGGTCAAATCGACACACAGCTCCAACCAAGCAAACCGTTGACACTTCCGTTCGGTCCGCAGCCCGAATTTCCGTCGCTTGATGATTTTATAGGTAATAATGGCGAAGTCCGGTACTTGGGTGTTCGCATAGATTTAAACGATGCCGGCAAGGCGAGTTTTAATAACAATGCAAACCAATACTGGTACGGCTGGATCGGCATTGACATCGAGAATGAAGCGGATGCCACCGGCACGGTTACTGGTTGGGCCTACGAATCAACCAGGGGCGTTTCTATTGTCGCTGGTGACGTGGGGAGTCAAAGTCAGGCTGGTGATTTCGATAACGATGGCGATGTCGATGGACGCGATTTTCTCAAGTGGCAAAGGGGAGGCTCGCCCAATCCTCTTTCTGCTGGCGATCTCATCAGTTGGCAGACCAATTACGGCGCTGGACCCTTGATGGCCAACTCGACCTCTGTCCCTGAACCTGGTTCAATGCTCATATCGGCGATTGGTGGCATGTTCCTGCTCGGTGGATTCGCCTCAAGAAGGTTTTTCAGTGGCGGAAGGTCGTAGCGGAAGGAGCCTGCGAACATCACCATGGTGGATCAGCTGCGGGATGAAACGCCGACTGAATCCCATGCTTCTAGTGGCAAGCGGTTCGCGAAGCGCGTCTTGTTCATCGGATGGGACGGCGCCGAGCCTGTTACTCTCAGGTTGCTATTAGAAGCTGGCCGATTGCCGCACCTAAGATCGCTGGTCGATTCCGGAGTCGCACTTGAGCTGGCCGTGCCGCGACCGACATTTACACAATCGGCGTGGACTTCGTTAGCCACGGGGAAACGACCGCATGAGCACGGTGTGCTTCACGCTTTCCATCAGGTTGCACAAGGCTCCGAACTTCGGCCCGTGACGCGCCACAATCGCGAATGCAACGCGCTGTGGAATGTGCTGAACCGTGCAGGTTTGCGGACACACGTTGTCGGTTGGCCAGTCACCCATCCGGCCGAGTCGCTCGACGGAATCTGTGTTTCCGATCGTTTCAAAGCAAATTTGTGGACGCCACCGGCAGGACCGACTGTTATGCCCGCCGAGGCAGCACAGATATTGATTGAACGAGGCATGGCGCCCCACCAAGTTGAGGACATTACTCTTGGGCAACTGTTACCTGCCCATGCCATTGGCCTACGTGAGCACGCAAGACTGGAAGCGATGTGTCGAGATATTCTCGCTCAAACAGCCACGTTATTTCGCGCGATCCGTTGGTGTCTGGACGCGCGGCCCTGGGATTTTGCGGCGTGCGTGTTTCCCGGAATTCGTCGCTGCCATGAACTGGCAAACTGGCTGCGACACAGTTCGCCGACAGCCGCTGAATTATGCGAATCGCTGGTTGCCGGTTGTTATGAGCATCATGATTTATTGCTCGGCCAATTGCTATCACAGATCGACGACAGCACCCACGTGATGGTGGTCTCTCCTACTGGAAATGCTTGCACGACGATGTGCGAAAATAGCGATGCAAATACCCAATCGCTGATGGGTTCCGTTCCTCGCAACAACGGCTTGGCTGTGATTTTCGATCCAGGAGTGAGTCATCGGACGGGAATGTCGCCGAGAAGTCTCCTTGATGTCGCTCCGACGATTCTCACTTTGCTCGGCGTTCCGTACGGAAAAGATATGGGTGGGCGACCGCTGGAGGCTCTGTTTGAGGGTGGCCTCGTATCGGAGGCGATCGAAACGTGGGATTCTCACTCACCCCACGACACGTTCCAGGTGAAGCATGAGTTGACAGCACCTACGGAAGATACTGCGAGTGGTTTAGCCCACAATCAAGAAATTGAGCACCTGACCGAACTAGGTTACACCGACCCGTTCGATGTGGCAGCCAGTGAAGTAGCGGTTCAATGTCAACGCACTGCGACTTTGAATCGGGCGATATCGTTGATGGATGCCGGTTTGTTAGTTCAGGCCACGGCCGTGCTCGAGCAACTCACTCAGCAACACCCTGATTGGTTCCACTCGCGTTCGCTGCTTGCCGAAACATACTATCGGGGACGACGGCGTTTTGCTGCCAGGGAAGAAATCGACTGGCTGACGTGTCACGGCTTCGAGAATGCACAGCTCTACCTGCTTTCTGCGGCCATCGAATTTGCGGATCGACAATTTGACCGTGCGTTGGAGGAGCTATGCTGCGCGCGCCGAGGCAAAGCGATACCTCCGGGCGCGTCTCTGCTGGCAGGTAATATCCATCTGCGGAAACTCAACTTTCCAGCGGCTGAGAGAGCTTTTCAGCAATCCCTCGAATATGACGGACCAACGGCTTCTGCACTCGACGGACTGGCCTCCGTCAAGTTGCATTTGGGTGAATATGAAGAGGCCGCAGTCTATGCCCTTGATGCTCTGGAAAAAGATATGCGGCTGGGCAAAGCACACTATCATTTATCCGCCGCATTGTACTTTCTCAATAAACCCCAGGAAGCGCTTCAGGCACTGAGCTCGTGGGCGGCGGTAGAACCGCGTGCTGCTGCTCCGTATCGTTGGATGGCAAGAGTTTATCGGCTGCTGCTGCAGAATCTGCAGCAAGCCCAGGCATGCCTACATCAAGGCAAAGCGGTCATCCGCCGCCGGAAACACTCCCTTGAGATGGCGCGAGTGGAAGATGCATCAATATCGACTTCTGCACCGTGGCGCCACGCATTCTTTCGGTAAAGCTACGCGTGTCTTTATAATGGTCAAACGAAGTGAAAACAAACTGATTGATTCCCCATCGCATGGCCTCTCGGGTCGCTTCGAGTTTGAGCCACACATTCGCCCAACTGCCACGCACTTCAGGTGCAACTACGTTGGCATCGACGTAGGCGATTTCACGTGAGACGCGGTGGGCTAGAATAAACCCGACTACCTGGTCGTCGATTACGAGAACTCTTGAGAGTCGCGGCATGTACGAACCGTGCACCTCGCCGCGAAGTTTCTGCATGAGTGCCGTGGCATCGCCTCCCAGTGTCGCGAGGTGCAGTCGTAAAACTTCTGCGGGGTCGGCGTCGAATAAAGGGATGATGCGTGCGGCAGCTGGTATCTTTCCCCTCTGAAGCATGCGATCGTAGAGCGGAGCCAATTGGGGTTCAAACTGGTCGAGTGGAAGTTCGTGGTGCTCGACAGTCTCACATGGGGAGAAGCCAAGTGCGGACCAAGCCCGCATGGCTTCGCTGGTGGCATCAACCTTCTGGGTGGCATAGATGGCCTCTGCACCGCGTTTCAAGGCACGAGCGGCAAGACCCTCTAGCAATGTCTTTCCAATGCCCTTACCTCTGAAAGTTTCGATGACTTGGAGGGTCACTCCCGGACCTTTCAGTGGCTTCGGCCGCATTGACCGGGTCAACGCTCCTGCGGCAACGATACGCAGCGGTAGCTCACTTTCGGCGACCAGAATGTGCTCAAATGCGTCAAACGCCGAGGAAAGCAACATTCGAACAGCTTTAGCATCTTTGCTGAGTGCTATGCGAGTCGAAATCGACGAATCCTGCGACATAGCATCACCTAACCGAGCAAACATGCTTTATCGCGGAGTATTCCGCCTCAAGCTTGTTCACGACGCTGGGGGAAAGTCTTTCGCCTGCAAGTTCCATGGCAAGCAGAGCCGCGCCAAGCACTGGTGGAAGAAAGGTTTCCTTCAAAATGGTCGTAGGAGCAATGCGACGCAATGACTGAGTGAGTGGGTTCATAAATACCTGTCGCGCAGCCGTCAGTCCTCCTGTCACGACCACCGGAATCGGTAGGGTTGATTCATTGTTACTAGCAAGATTGCCAGCCACGGCCGCTACCATCTTGGCAAGCTCTTCGCTGCCTTCTTGAATAATCTGACAAGCTACAGAATCGCCTATGGCTGCCGATTCTGTAACGAGACGACCCAATGCGGCGACTTCGCTGCGCGTCATTCCCTGCAATTCAACGCGGCGCAGTATGTGCCGAATATCGGATAACTCCAACGCATCGACCACACCGTCCCGCAGTCTTGTGGCTTCGCCACGTCCATCGTAGTCGCGTATGGCGGCGATCATCGCCATCCGTCCCAACCAGAAACTGCTGCCCGGATCATCCAATGAGGGTCCCCAACCGCCCGATTGCCAGCTATTACCATGCTTGTCGCGTCCGTAGCACGATGAACCCGTTCCGGCAATCAAGACGATCCCCGTCTCGCCGGCCAAGCCGCCCATCAATGCCACCCGCAAGTCGTGGTCAACACCGATTGAATCCGCGGGCACTAGCGCCAATTCTGTGACGATTTCGCGGATGGCCTCTTGGTCTTCGCGAGTGACAATACTACCAAGGCCTAGAAAAATCGCAGCGACTTCTCGTGGAGTGTTGTCGAAAGCAGCCCAAGCTTGCGAAACCGCCTCGCTAATATTTGTGCGAACCTGATTTGCTCCAACATCATGGTAATTGCCAGATCCACCCTCACCGAGCCCCAGCAACTCTCCGGCGCAAGAAACTATGGCGGCGCGCAACCGAGTCCCACCACCGTCGATGCCGATCACAACTTGTTCGCTCATTGATTGAAACCTATTCTGAAGGCTTTTTCTCGTTATTGAACCTGTTCCTCGCGGAGCACTGAGCGAGCCGCTACATCCTTTTGCCCAGATCTGAAGTCCGTCGAGTTTCGGGCTACTAACTCAGTGTCAATAATGACCTGTCGTGGACTTGTCTCAACACCGGCGATCATACCGAGCATTGCTTCATACGCGGCTTGGGCGAAGGGTTGCACGGGGAGTCTGATCGTCGTCAAAGAAACCGGCAGTAATTCGGCTATCGGATCATCATCGAAACCCGCCAGCTTGATATCACGACCAATCTGCAATCCCTGCTCCATGAGATGTCTTCCGATGAGCGCGGCAAAGCGGTCCATCTTACAAATGATGGCATCTGGTGACTCAACTCGCACTAACTTCTCGCAGAAGGATCGCGTCAACTCGATTTCGTCGACCATGTGCACCAATCGGGGACAGAGGCGCAATCCGTGCATGCGGTGAGCTTCATAGTAACCTGCCAGGCGATCAGCTACTGCTGTCGACACCTCCGGTATTCCCACAAAAGCAATCCGCTCGCACCCCAAGTCAATCAAATGCTCAGTGAGTGCGACTCCTGCTCGACGGTTATCGTAGCCAATACGAGTGAATTCGCTGCGATTCGGGAACGGCACGATGTCCCGATCGATCAAAATCACGCGAATACCTGCTTTAACTAACATATCGACGACAATACGGTTTAACTGCATTTGATCGTCGGGCAACTCGGCAGGATAATAGAAAACGCCATCAACTCGCAAGTCGATCAAAGACTTAGTTGCATTGATGACTCTTTCACTAAAGGTTCCTTCACCAGAGAGACATTTCAGGATCAATGTTGAATGTCGCTGCGAAGCAATGTCCGCCAAGCGCTGGTGAATCAGACCTTCAACATAGGGCAGAGGTACGCCAGACTCGACCCAAGGAACGAAAAACGATAAGTCCAATTGCTCGGTTTGGACTCGTTGTTTGACATAGGTGCCAGATCCGCGCCGCCGTTGAACGAAGCCGTGAAGCTCCAGATCTCGCATCGCTCGCGAAACAGTCGTTCGCGAGACATCAAAATGCTGCATCAACTGAAGTTCGGTAGGCAACTTTGCGCCAGGTAAAAGATTGCCGCTCTCGATGCGATCGAGCAGTACGTCGTGTAGTTGCCTTGAGCGCGGTTTCTGCGGGTCTATGCTGCCGAGCCAAGAGAGTGTCGAGAGGTGATTGCCGTCAGGATTCATAGAAGTTCCAGGCTAACGTTAGTAACGACAAGCAAGAGGTATCGCTAAGTACAGAATACATTATGGGTCTTATTGATACTACATTCTGTGCACAAGTATTGACGTAGATGGTCAAATTGTTAGTTTATAAATGTAAATCCGTTTGGTGCACTGCACACTCTTTTTTGAGCGAATTCTACGCTGTGGGCAAGCTTTCGATAATTCAGCAATTTGGCTGATTAGTTGACTTATCCAGGTGTGATCAAGAGAGAAACTAGGCCTCCTATTCCCGAGTCTGGAAGTAACGTGCGAAATCGCTCGACTAGCAATCAAAATGATGTAGCATTTCGCAAGTCGAACCAGCGACTCGCACCTTTCAGGCCTACCGAGGAGGTAGACCAGGCGTACAGCCTTTATCCAGCGTTTCCAGTCCCGTCAGAGATGGTGAAGTACGGCTTTGAAGCGATTGCCGGCCAAGTTGCCTCCCACCATGCAGTCCGCATCGATGGTTTTGTCGGCGTGTTTTGGGAGGACTTTCGAGAAAAGCTGAAAGAGGCTCTCTCGCGAATCAACATCGAAGCGACATGGATCGACGTTGCCCTGGCGCAGAATTCCCCTTCTGAAATTGAATCGATCATTAAGCCATTTCTGGGGGGCGACGATCCGTTGTTCGGCACGCGCTATATCGGCGAATTGATTGATTTCTTCGACGCCAGTCGGCTGGCCGCAATGATTCCCGATGGTAATGCCACAGTGACGATCCTCTATGGTTGCGGGTCGGCCCTGGTCGAATGGGAAGGTCCACTGTTTTACGTTGATCTACCCAAAAATGAGCTGCAATATCGCTCACGGGCAGGAAATGTACTCAATCTTGGTTCTGACAGCTGTGCGTCTCCGAAGGAGCAGTACAAGCGGTTCTATTTCGTCGATTGGCCGATCCTCAATCGGCACAAGGCGACACTCATTAATCAAGTGGACTGGTTTGTCGACCGACAGCGGCCTGATGAACCTACGTTTATATCTGGGCCAATCCTGCGGGATGCGTTGGATCGAATGAGCACGAACGTGTTTCGAGTCCGACCTTGGTTCGAAGCCGGACCGTGGGGAGGACAGTGGCTCAAGGAACGTATCAATCAGCTGCCGCGAGAAGAGCCAAACTACGCTTGGTCGTTCGAACTTATCACGCCGGAGAATGGCATCGCTTTCTATGATGGTCGCCACCAACTTGAACTATCATTCGATTGGCTGATGTACCATAACTCACGCGAAGTGCTGGGTGAGAGCGCGAGTCGGTTCGGATTTGATTTTCCTATCCGCTTCGACTTCCTCGATACTTTCGATGGCGGTAACCTATCCGTTCAATGCCATCCGCGGCAAGAATATATCCAAGAGCACTTTGGAGAGTCATTCACACAAGACGAGACGTACTACCTTGTCGACTGTAAACCCGGGTCGGAAGTCTACCTTGGTTTCCAAGAGGACATTGATCCCGACAAATTCCGCGCAGAGCTAGAGCAGAGCTATCGGAACTCGACCCCGGTCGATGTAAAGAAATTTGTTAACACCGTGCCGGCTCGCCAGCACGAGTTGTTACTCATTCCGAATGGGACGATTCATTGCTCCGGAGCAGACATTCTAGTTCTTGAAATCAGCGCCACGCCATATATTTTTACATTCAAGATGTACGATTGGTTAAGGCTCGGCCTGGACGGTGTTCCCCGGCCGCTGAATATTGAGCGCGCGTTCGAGAATCTCAACTTTGAAAGGCGAGGCGACGAAGCGCTGCGGCAACTCATCAGCCGGCCAAAAGTCATCGCTGAGGGCGGCGATTGGCGGGTCGTACATTTGCCGACGCACAAGGAGCATTTCTACGATGTTCACCGCTATGAATTTGAAACGGAAATTGTCGGTGAAACCGATGGCTCTCCGCATGCATTAATGCTCGTAGAAGGTTCGACCGTGATGGTCGAAACCCAAAATGGAATGACCCAGCGATTCAACTTTATAGAAACTTTCGTGGTGCCCGCGGCCGCCGATTCTTACAAACTTATCAATCTCGGTAAATCTCCTGCCAAAGTGATCAAGGCATTCATTAAGGCCGCTGATCCCTTGTAACGAAAATGTGAGTGACCTATGCGATTCGCCCTTATCTCTTCGACGTTCGTAATTTCGACGCTCGTAATACTGTCAGTGACCTTCAGCCTTGGAGTTGTTGCAAGCGCTCAACCGACTGGGAACACTCCTGCCGAAACACATGAGGCGACCGAGTTCATACCGACTATCTACGAGATGGCGAGTGAATGGCTCGACGTGGCTGAACTGGCGCATATGCCCTCGTTGCATAATTTCCACGACATGGCGGCATGCTCACCTGATCTGATGGGGGTGAACTACAATCCCGACGGCCAGCTATTCGATTGGCCAACTGGGCCACGTTGGTTTCGGTATCTGACACTTCCGCTTGTAAAACTTAAAGTCAACGGTACCGAACACGAAACGTCGAAATGCAGATGGTATCCCCATCAAGCTGTGCGACAACACAGCACGGGTGGACTCGATGTGGAAACTGTAGTTCGGATGATGTTTGAAGGGGCGGGGCTTGTGTATGAAGTGACGGCCACTAACAGTTCTCAAGAGGTGAAAACCGTTGATTTCACGATGGACATTCCTGGCAGTGAGGTGGCAGCCTCGCCGGTTCGGGCCATCGCTTACGAGTCGAACGACCCGAAGCTCACAACTTCTCATGGTTTTGGTGATTCGACAGGGAAGAAGGATCAGGATGCAAAATTGGAAATGGTCCATGCGTTTGTTGAACTGCCTGACGACTTAAAGAGCGATGCTTCGCATGTCGCTGCGACCTGGAAAAAAGTCTTGAAACCTGGCGAGTCAGTCAAGTTGCATCTTGTCATGGTTCACGATTGGAACACCGGCATATTTCCGTCACCAGAGCTCGTTGAGACGGCACTGGAGTCGGCGAAAAAATTCACCCAAATCTGGGATGGAGTGAAATCGAGCTGGGAGCATCGTTGGAAGCAAATGTTCACACCGGGGAACGATCACTTCTCTGGACATCTGCCGATTCTTAACACGAGCAACAAAGAATTGAGCGATATCTATTATCGGAGCGCTCTAACGCTCCTGGTATTGCACCGGACGAACATGAACGCGTGTGATCGAACTTTTGTTACCAGTGGTGAACGCGCAAAGGGAGTCGTGTTTTTCTGGGACACATCCATGTGGTCCAAGGTGTTCGGACTTCTTGAACCTAAGGGCATGAAAGAGCACGCCAAGATATTCCTCGCCTGCGATCCCCATCAGGGGCCAGTCTATAGCATGGATACGCGGCAGCAGTGGGAGGGTTGGTATGCAGCGAATGATTCGACGATTTTTACCTTTGTCAACGAGTATCTCAATACAACTGGCGACAAAGAGTTTTTAGACGAAAAGATTGACGATCGAACTGTTCTTGAACACCTCGATTCTTTGGCTACCAACTGGCAAGAACTCCAGACCGACAAAAGCGTCATGCTTGCCGACTACGGCGAGAATAAAAACTTGCTTGAGTGTGCACCGGCTTATATCCATCGAGTGCCTTCGTTCAACGCTGCTAATGTGTGGATGATGCGATCGATGGCAAATATTCAAGAACAACGTGGAAACAGCGCTCGGGCAAGCGAACTGCGTGAGTGGGCGGACCAGTTCGTGCAGGCCGTACTTGGTTTGTACAAATCTGGCGATGGGGTCTGGTATGCACTGCACCGAGACGGCGAGAAGGTGGAACTGCGCCATTGCTACGATTTTGTCTGCGTTGGCCGTTTTATGAATGAAGATCTGACTTCGTCCATGAAGAGTGAAATGGTCGACTTTGTTGAACGCGAATTGTTGACCGACACTTGGATGCGAGCCATGTCGCCGAAAGATAAGGCTGCCGAAAAGTCTGATCGACCTGATCATGGTCCGATGGGAGCCTACGATGCTTGGCCTGCATTCACCGCTGAAATTATGTGTATGCTGGGCGCTTGGGAATCCGGCATAAAATTCTTAGCCGATACTCAAGCAGCGCTCTATGAAGGTGTCTACGGCCAATCGCGAGAGTTTTATGGCGAGAATCGCATGGAACGAGACGCCCCAGTTCGCATCGCCATGCGTGGCGCCTGCATGCGAGAAAGTGTTGGTGGAGGGGCCTTTGCTGAAGTGATTATTGGCACATTGTTTGGATTCCGTCCGCAAGAAGGGAAAGAGCTCACGCTCTATGAGCCGAAAACTGACCGCGGTTTCGAAGGACAACTGCTCAACGTCAGATACGATGATAGATTGCTTGACATTACTAGCAACTCTGACGGTGTCAGCTTCCGCTATCAAGATTAGCAAAGTTGAGGCGACTGATCTGCCCCCGGGTGGGGAACCAATTCTTAAGTTAGTGTCGGACTTGTTCCAACGCCAGCCTGCTTCGTTTGCTGAGGCGTAGCCGAAGCGAACGAAGCAGGCTGGGTCGCCTCGGGCGATGGAGCCCGGTAGCCCAGCGGGCCATGGGGCCTCACGGTATTGTAGTGCATTCGTCAACAATCGATGAGTATCTTCGGAGGCTATTTCAATGCGGGATTGTCTTGGTTACTGGCCTCGGTTCTCCGAGTTTTCCCCAATTGCTCAGAAGTTCTTTCTTTCTGAAATGGACCATCGACCGCTTAGGAGGATCACGTGCAAAGGAAGACCCATCCCCGCTCACGAGAATACCTGCCGGAAGAGCAAGTGGCGAGCAAGTGGACCGGCATGGAATCGTACAGATAACGTAAAAAAACGTAGCCAAATGGGAATTAGGCCACTGACTCTTAATCAGTAGGTTGTTGGTTCGATTCCAACAGGGAGCACTTCTCTTAAGTTGTTTCGAGAATAGCTATTAGCTTCAGCGATGCCCTTCTCCACGA
>JAWXAV010000067.1:0-34116 GCA_034439695.1 Bythopirellula sp.
AGCCTACAGTAAAGGTTCACGGGGTCTTTCCGTCTAGCTGCGGGAACGTGGCATCTTCACCACGACTACAATTTCACCGGGTCACTGGTTGAGACAGTGTTTCAGTCGTTACGCCTTTCATGCACGTCGGAACTTACCCGACAAGGAACTTCGCTACCTTAGGACCGTCATAGTTACGGCCGCCGTTTATTGGGGCTTCGGTCGTGAGCTTCATCCGCCGAGGCGGACTAACCCTCTACCTTAACCTACCAACACCGGGCAGGCGTCAGTCTCTATACATCCACTTGCGTGTTAGCAGAGACCTGTGTTTTTGATAAACAGTCGCTGAAACCGATTTACTGTGGCCCAGAACAGCGTGAACCATTCCGGGCACCCCTTATCGCGAACTTACGGGGTCATTTTGCAGAGTTCCTTAACCAGTGTTCTCCCGAGCGCCTTAGACTACTCATCTCGCCTACCTGTGTCAGTTTTAGTACGGTTACCAATGCTTCAACCCTGAGAAGCTTTTCTTGGACATCCTTCCAATGACTTCGTGAACATAAATGCACTCGGTCCCCCCGCTTGGATGTTGTGGGCGGATTTACCAATCCCACCACCTTGCAAGGGTCCACGGACGTTTCTATTCGTACCGCTCACTCTTCGGATGCCGTCCCTCCATCGGTCCACATTGATAGCGCAGGAATATTGACCTGCTGTCCATCGTCTACGCCTTTCGGCCTCGACTTAGGAACCGGCTAACCCTGGGCGGAATTACCTTCCCCAGGAAACCTTAGGCTTTCGGCGGGCAGGATTCTCACCTGCCTTATCGTTACTCATTCCGGCATAAGCACCTGTAGACCCCGACACGGCTCCTTACGGTACCGCTTGTATCTGATCTACAGCGCTCTCCTACCAATTCACCCGAAGGTGAATTCTACTGCTTCGGTGTAATACTTACTCCCGTTCATTATCGGCGCAGAATTGCTCGACCAGTAAGCTGTTACGCACTTTTTAAATGGTGGCTGCTTCTAAGCCAACATCCTGGCTGTCACTGCAATTCAACTTCCTTAGTGACTGAGTATTACTTCGGGACCTTAGCAGATAGTCTGGGTTGTTTCCCTCTCGACCGCGAAGCTTATCCCTCGCGGACTGACTCCTGAGATAATCGCAATGGTATTCGGAGTTTGGTTCAGCAGGGTACCCTTGGAAGGGCCCCAAACCAAATCAGTATCTCTACCCCCACTGCGTAGTGGCTCAAGGCTAGCCCTAAAGCTATTTCGGAGAGAACGAGCTATCTCCAAGTTTGATTAGACTTTCACTCCTCCCCACAAGTCATCCCCTCGGTTTTCAACCCAAGTGGGTTCGGTCCTCCAAGCGGTTTGACCCGCTCTTCAACCTGCTCATGGGTAGTTCACTTGGCTTCGCGTCTACCGCCCGCGACAATATTCGCCCTATTCAGACTTGGTTTCCCTGAGGCTTCGACCCGTAAGGTCTTAACCAAGCCGCAAACGGTAACTCGCCGGATCATTATGCAAAAGGCACGCCGTCAGACATTCCCCTTACGGGGCATAGTCCTCCGACCGCTTGTAGGCGCATGGTTTCAGGTTCACATTCCTCCCCTAAAAGGGGTTCTTCTCATCTTTCAGTCGCCATACTGAGTTCACTATCGGTCATCAGAGAGTATTTAGCCTTACGGGATGGTCCCCGTGGATTCAGTCGGGGTTTCACGTGACCCGACCTACTCAGGTACCCCTCGGGAGATCGCTAGCTTTCGTGTACGGGACTGTCACCCTCTACGGTTCTTCTTTCCAGAAGATTCTACTAGCCGGCAATTTTCTTACTCCCATTTGAGAGGCCCTACAACCCCGCGAGGGAAACCCTCGCGGTTTGGGCTGTTTCGCTTTCGCTCGCCGCTACTGACGAAATCGATTTTTCTTTCTACTCCTGTGGGTACTTAGATGTTTCAGTTCCCCACGTTTGCCACGTGCAGCTATGAATTCACTACACGCTAATTCGGGAATCCCGGGATCAACATTTGTTTGTCAACTCCCCCGAGCTTTTCGCAGACTTCCACGCCCTTCATCGCCTTCTGATGCCAAGACATCCCCCGTGCGCCCTTAATAGCTTGACCACATTTATTCAAAGCTCTCAACCGCGGGCTTGCGCCAACAGAATCAAGGTTCTGAACAATGCGACTCGCTACATTTATTTTCCAGATCAACACTTTTCACGGAGCCACCATCTTTTAGGAAATGGGTCCCCGTGTGGCTGTGCGTCTGGGAGTAACGCTCGAAATTTGATTCTTGTAATCTAAGGACAAAGGAGATTCGAGTCAGACCCCACTTACCCAATTAAAAAAATTGGGCCCAATTAAAAATTGGGTGCTCAGCTTCAAGGCACCCTCTGCAAGAGGACCAATTTGCTGAGCGGGCCTGATTCGAAAATCAGATGCCACTCTTACATTCAAAATCACCAAATTGTCAAAGATCGTCCAACTCGCCGTGCGGCCCCTAGCAAGGAAGCCGTCGTGCAAATCGTGGCCCTATCGGCCAAACCTAAACCTTCAAACTACCGAGCCGTCTCCCGAAGGAAGCTTTTCGGCATTTTGAATGAACAGGAGACAGGAAGTCACAACCTTGGAATGCTGCGCCTTACTGTCTCCCGGCCACTCAGGGGGAACTTCAAATAATAACAAGTTCGCCGACGCTGTCAAAGGGGGTAATCCGCCCGAAATCTCAGCTTTTTCGGAGGGCTGAGTCAGGCGGAACGAGAATTCTATGGATAACTAGCCCCCGCACAAGGGGCACCAAAAAATAGACGTTAGCCGGCATCGTCCCGATGCCGCGTTGGCTAGTCCCGTTCAAAGTACGCACGAGCGCGCATACAAAGCCAGCCGTTCGCCACGGCCAGCGCCGCTAGCACGGCCAAATCTAGCCAGAGCAGTATCGGCTGCGAGACGCCGTAGCCTAAAGAGAATATGCCAAACAGATAGTGGATGCCTTGCATGAACCGCCCGCCGATGCCGGTCCACATCGACGAGACAACCACGCTCGCGCCGATGCAAAAAGCGCGGCGGTCGCCACGGCCAAAAAACAACCCGACGATCAACAAACTGGTGGCGACAATCCAAACGAAACCGATTAGCAGTTGGCTAATCTCAACCGGCACGAACCCCGCGAAGCCGCAAGCGATCGCCAAGGCCGTCATCGCGACGAACAACGATCGCAAACTGAATTGCATGCGCCTGGGTGTTGTCGGTGATGTGTCCACTCGGTAAGCCTCGTAGAAGAATAAATTCAGAGGCACGCATCCTAGCACGGACTGGTCGCTAAAGCGACCAGTCCGGAGCGGAACCGATTGAGCATCGACGGAGGACTCAGCCCACCGCTACCAGCTTCTGACCACCACCGACCACTTCTTGTGCCCGCACGATGAATGCATCGGCGTTGTCAGCAGGTTCCACCGCGGTGATGCCTAGACTCACTTGCAGGGTGATCTTCGTTGCTCCCAGCGGAATCGAACAACCAGCAAGCGCGGATTGGATGCGATTGCCAACCACCGTCGCTTCGCGCTCCGTACTACCTGGCAACATCACGACAAACTCGCCGGGCTGGGTACGACCCAACAGATCCATTTCGCGGAGCGTACCGCCGACGAATTGACTTACCGAATCCAACAAGAGATCGCTGAGGGCGTCGCCAAATTCGCGTTCGAGGGCCGTAAAACCAACAACCTTCAAATACATCACCGTCAGGGGATGCCCATAGCGGTGACTCTCCGAAATGCGTCGTTGCAACTCCGTCGCGAACGCCGCTTGGTCGGGAAGTTGTTTGTACAACGGCACTTTTTCGCTGGTAACTTTGGCTTCGCCAGGCTGATCCAGCGGAAGGCAATTTTCGCCATCGTGCCAAAAGGTGCGGTTACGACCGGCTTCCTTGGCACCGTAGATCGCCTCATCGGAGCGGCGAATCAACCGTGCCGAATCATCGTTCTTGGTGATCTCCGCCACTCCGATACTCGCCGTCACGCTGAGAACCTTCCCCTCGAATTTCACCTTGGTGGCTTGAATAGCTTCACGAATCCGCTCCGCGGCTATCCGCGCTTGATTGATCGTCGTATTCGGCATCACGAGACTGAACTCTTCGCCGCCATAACGACAAGCCATGTCGGTCGACTTCGCGGTCTTGCTGAGCGTGCTGGCTACTTGTCGCAAAACTTTGTCGCCGGCTTGATGGCCATAGGTGTCGTTAAACTTCTTGAAGTGATCCACGTCAAAGAGCAGCAGGCTGATGGGCCGACCTTCCTTGCGGAAACGTGCCACCCCTTTTTCCAGACAATCGTCGAACGCCCGGCGGTTGGCCAGCTTCGTAAGCGAATCGGTCCGAGCCTCTGATTGTTGGGTCTTGAGTTCTTCGGCCTGAGTTTGAATTTTACTCTCGGCATCCGCCAGGCGCGCTTGTAGCTTTTCATTTGCCGACAGGATCTCCTGCAAGGCCTCGCTCACTTGCCCCGTCGCATTCGAGGACTCGGGACGGATCGCGCCCAAGCGATCGGAAATGCCGGTCACGAACTTATTGTGGGCCCCCACGTCGGAAGCCATGTGCGAAGCCAAATCCTTCAACCGCTGAACCGCCATGTCGGCCCGTTCCGCGTCGAGTGTGCTTTGTTGGTCGTTGGCAAATTTGCCGTTGTCGTCGGTTGCATCCGTCGCGGCAGTGATCTGACGCAGATACCAAAAAGCAGCACCACAGCCCGCCAAAAATGCCATTAAGGCGAGCGAAGCATCCATTAAGATATATTGAATCGAAACACCAAGTGGAAAGATCATCGGGTAAACACTCCAGGCATGGCTACATCACAGCGTTGGGTTGACTCTCGCCGTCAAACCAATTCGGGATCGCTGCTTTGGCAGTTATTCAATTGCTCTAAGACTCTTGCCCCGCACTAAAATAGGTTGGGGGTGGTCGCTGTCAAACCAATTGCCTGCCCATTTCTTGCAGTCGAGGGGTGCATTTTCTCCTAACTGCCCATACGGCACTGTTTCAGACCGTATGTGTGGATTACAACGATTAACACAGCTTGCGCTGCAACTTTGAAAAGCCCAGGCATGGCAATGCCTGGGAACACTTGCAAGACACCAACAATCACACACTCGATTGTCGGGTGAGGGCAACAAGAAATGGCGCACCCCACGCGGCCATCTTTCCTTCCAGCCGGCGAGTGCAATCGCACCCGCCACAAGCCCACGGTTCGCTGCCACTGAGATCGCGGCAGTTCTTGCGGGCGTGGGCATCCTTTATCACAATCTCGTCGAAGTATTCCCGCCAGTACGGTAGCTCTTCATCGAGCGGTTCGGAGCAATAACAGACTTCGACCCAGGTGGTCGCGCCATCGGCGAGCAGCCGCGCCTGCCGCATATTGCGCAAATACTCATCGCCCGCCACGGAGCCTTGCCCCAACGTACCTTCTTCGATGGCCCGCAGCAGAGCAGTCTCCCGCCCCGGCTTCACACGTGCTTTTACGAGGTAACGCATAGGTGTTAGCCGACATTGTTCCAATGCCGGGATTCCGGTGACGACGATCAATTGCCGTGAGGTCGCCAAAATAGCAAAACAACGACACAACCAAGGATCAATCCCCTCGGCTCAGGCACTTGAATGCTATCTGCCAGGGTCTGCAAAGCAAACTGCCGGCCATGATTCTGCTGCCACAACCACAGATCAAATTGATTGGAAATCAAATTCCCATCCGCATCGCCTTTGCCGCGCTGCCAGGCGAGGAAGTCTCGGCCATCGACATCGCCGTCGCCGTTCATGTCGCCGTGCAGTCCCAACAATTTATTCGGCACTTGCCAACCGACATCCTTGATTGCCGCATAATCCAGCGGAGTGAGTGCCGTCCGACGGCCCAATATCAGTGACGCCGTCAGCGCCGCTGCGGGTTCGTCGGCATACGGTGGACTCGTCGTGCCAGAGGCCCAATGATCGTTGCCCGTGGCCAAGGCAGCCGCGCTTCCCATGAGCCCAACCACCGCGGCACCTTGGAATTGATTGGCGGTGATTAAATTGTCGAACGAGGCGGCCGTCCCGAAGCCAAACACATGAGCCAACTCGTGAAAGGCGATGGTGAGAAAATCGACCTGCCCCGGCCCTGGTGGCGTGAAAATGCCGAAGTGCCAATTGCGCGGTGAGCCGTTGTTGAGCGTATCAAAGGCGATCGAACCGCCCCAAGTCGCGAAGTCCTCCGCGAGCGCCCCGGTGACGGTCCCCTGCCCTCGGCTCAGCGAAATACTCGGCGTGCCTGGCCCCGCTTCGCCCACTTGATTGCCAGACATATCCCGCCCACCCGCATAGAGAATGAGCGTATTCGCCGCCACGGCCAAATTCGGGAGAGAAGTTCCGCCCCCCGTGTCGGGATTGGTAAAGTTCGCCGTCCAGGCGGGACTCGTCGGAATCGCCGTGAGTGAATCGCCCAAGGGTTCAAACGCCTGCACTGCGAAATCAAGCGCGGTCAGCGCCTCGGGGTGATCGATGAAAAAGTCCCCCGCCCCGCAACCACCGGTCACTTCGCACATCAGCCGCACGTCAATCGTGATCGCGCGGGCCAACGGCGCACAGCACCAGCCACCAATGACCAAGGCACAACACAGAATTAAAGAACCGCGAACGGGCATGGCAATTAAGAGAGGTCTGTTCCGAGAGAAGCCGAGCCGGGTGGCTATGTTCTCATTATAGCCAAAATTTGCCATTTTGGTGAACAATAATCCGAGGCCCGGTTATCTTAACTTTCAGGGTTATCCACCATTACTTCGGCAACCAAGCCAGCGAACCTCGGCATGAAGACCGTTTCGACCAGGGAAAGACGCCGGCAACTCAGCCAGCCTCGCGGCGCTTCGCTGATCGAGCTCTTAGTCGTGATGTTCATCATCGGCATGATGATGAGTCTCTTGCTCCCCGCCCTGCAACGCGCTCGCTCGAGGGCCGACGAAACAGTTTGTGAAAACAATCTTCGTCAACTTCATATGGGCCTCTCTCAATTCAACGACGGCAAAGAGCGCTTCCCCGCTCCCAACCGTTGGACAATCGAACTTCTTCCCTGGATCGAACAACGACCCTTGGCGGACATTATGAAAAATGGCTTTACCATCGGCGACGACTTTCCCCGGCCGCCGATCATGAATTGTCCGTTTCAACCAGAATTTGACAGCCGTTTTCCGGGCCTAAGATTTTGTCATTACGTGCTAATCGTCGACCGCGACGAAAAGGGACGACCGCTCCTGGAGCATGGTTGGAACATCGGCGATCGCGCATACTTCGACGAACATATTCCACAAGAACCTTGGTACGTCGGCCCCGAAATGTCACATTTGTTGCAGCAAGGTATGTTCGCGAACGAAGTGGGCCCGCATCCCGGTGGTAGTTTTTGATACCACGCAAGGCTACTTTTCGCGGTAGCGATCCGCGCGGAGTGGCCATCGACTATCGCAGCAGCGGATATGCCACCAAACCAGCCAGCGCCGCCGCCAACACGATCAGCGGCTCGGGGATTTTCTTGCCGCTCCCCAGGATCGCCAGCGTCACGAGCATCACCGCTATTTTGAACGCATCGGGAGTCCAGGTCTCGCCAAAAATGGTCCGCCGACCCAGCACAATCACTGCTCCGCTAATCGCTCCGATGGCGGCGGCTGTCACGCCATCCACAAAGGCAACGATGGCCGGTCGCTTGCCGTATTTCTGGAAGTAGGGAGCCGGGATCACTGTAAGCAAGTAACAGGGCAGAAACGTCGCGACCGCTGCCACGCACGCTCCCGCCAGTCCCGCCACCAAGAAACCGATGAAAGCCACGGTAATCACCACCGGTCCCGGCGTGATGAGCGCCACCGCCACGGCGTCGAGAAACTGCTGGTCGTTAAGCCAACCAAATTCCTTCACCACGCCGCCGTAGAGAAACGGAATGATCGCCAACCCACTGCCAAACACAAACGCCCCCGCTTCGGCGAAATACACAAACATTTTCCACAGCGTCTCATTGCTCGCGGTGGGCAGCGTGATGGCGAACGGCAAAAAAACCGCTGGCAATCGCTGACGGCGAAGGAACTGTGGCGGAGACTTGACGATCCAAGCAACGACACCCGCGAGCAAAAATATCCACACGATCTCGGATTCCATGACGACAGTGCAAATAAAGCTCACCAAGTAAATCGCCCAGAGCAGACGATCCGTCCCAATGCTTTTCTTAGTGAGCTTGTAGGCACTGAAAGCGATAATCCCAATCACGCAGGAACCCACGCCATAAAACACGGCCTGCATCCAAGTCAGCCCGCCATACAACACATAGGCCCACCC
Source organism: Bythopirellula sp. (assembly GCA_034439695.1). Classification (GTDB taxonomy): domain Bacteria; phylum Planctomycetota; class Planctomycetia; order Pirellulales; family Lacipirellulaceae; genus Bythopirellula. The sequence continues at coordinate 8,325 of JAWXAV010000067.1, forward strand.
GAGCGCGACCACCATCAAAAACGACGGGATCACAAAAGCAAAACCCACCAGCGTCGCACCCAGCACACCGTAATGCACATAGCCGAGATAGATCGCCAATTGCGCGGCCAACGGCCCAGGCGCAAGCTGCGCGAGCGCCAAACCTTCCTTGTAAGCCGACTCGCTAATCCAACCCCGCTGCTCCACGAGATCACGGTGCATGTAGCCCACCAAAGCCACGGGCCCGCCAAAGCCCAGCGTTCCCAATCGCAGAAAATAAACCACAAGGCTCCGCAAAGAATAGCTGGCGGTGGTCGGCGAATCGTCCATGGGCCCAATCAACGGCGAAGAACAGAAAGCGGCCATTCTAGGGTGCCACCGCTGGCTTGCCAATTGAATTGTAGGGAACGCCCTCCGCGGCGTTCCGTTCTTTGGCATGGAAATCGCGAACTCTTTCTCGGAACGCCAGAGACGGCGTTCCTTGCACGATCGCTAACACCGAAGGATTATTTGCCAAACATTCTTGGATCAAATTGAAAGGGTTGGCTAGCATCTATTTTGAGCCGCTTGATTTCGGAGTGCGCCGGATTCAGAAGTAGGTTCTTCTCAAGGGCATTGATCGCCGACGGGACGATGAGCACCAGTGACTTCGCTCCCAGCAGCCAATCCGTGCCAATCGTTGGCAGTTCATCAGGTGCGGGATAATTGCGCCAGCTACTCGGCAAGTCCGATTCAGCGATCTCGATTGTCGACACGGAATCCGGGAGCTTGCCTCGCATTGAAATCAGATCATCGGGAATGATTCCAGGCGAAACATGGACAAATAATTCGAGCGCCGCCAGCGACAGGTTTTCCGATGTGTAAACCATCGGGTGCCCTTTATGATTCCAACGCCCACCGGTTTTTTCAGCACCCGATCCGGTGAAGGCAGAAGCCTGATGCTTCAATCGGCAGATTCGCCAAACATCCATGGTTAGCTGTAGACGCCAAATTCGATGCGATGCAGAACATTCATGACATCCTCGAACCCAATCGCTGTATCCAGCAAATCAATGGGGCGCTCGCCATGGAGCGCGCGGTTCTCGGCGAGCAGCCACTCACGCGCCTTGTCTCTCGTGCCGAGGATTTCCGTGGCCGCAACGACGACTTTACTGAAGCGATAAATCAACTCCGACTCCGTGGCTTTCAGCTTGGAGGAGGTCGCCTTGCGACGGGCAGCGGTGCGTTTCGCAATTCGCAGCGATTTGTAGATCACATCCTCACTGACCGCGGATGCCTTGACGACGCACTCGATCACTTTCGATGGAAGTCCCTTGCGCAGTATTTGAATGAACTCAAAATCAGAGCGGGGGGAGCCGACAACCGAGACTCCCCCCATAAACTTCGCAAGCTCTTTGACGTTTTCCATGATGCCTCCGACAATGTGTTGCCATATGGCATTATTCGTCATGCCAGGTGGCTGGTCAACGTGAAATCGCAAATATCTCGTAAATTCAGGGGTTTTGCCGAAGTCGCCCTCATTTTGTTCCCCAAAACGGTGCCTGAAACCCTTCCGTATTTATGCTTCTATGCGAAACGATCGCAATGCTTCAAAAAGAGTCTCCGGAATTTCTAACTCTTCACCCGTTGACTCGTCGACTTGCGACAACTTTGAAAGGACTGCTTCTAACTGCGATCTAAGATCAGAGTGCAAGTTCCAAAAATCCTTAGGCAATCGCAGCAAAGAACACAGTAAATCACCTGGATAAAGGTTGCCCTCGCAAAGGGGATCAATAGTGAGTTTTTCCAATGCCAAAGGGACAAGAAACATCGAGCCAATGTCTTGTCCGATCATGATCCGTAAGTCCTCTGTAGAGAACTCACCGATAGGCTTTTGTCGAAGTTTGTGGCATGTCCTAACGAGATTAGAGTCAAAATCCGGCGGCCCCCATACGTGTCCCTCAAGTGTATCTAGATTCTGAACACGTCGTTTCGCGATCAAGTCGTGTATTCCCATGTTAAAAACAGCCGGTATCGTTGGTGTAAGATTTGCGTTACAAGAGATCCTGCGTGTATGGAGTGATTCTTGCAAATACTGCGGTTGAAAACGGTTGATCCGTGCCAATCCGTGCCAATCAGTGCGATTCACAAAAGTCATCAGCCACGCCTAAAGTTCAACTCACTGCCGATAAACATCCTTGCGGTGACGAACTCTTTGAATTTCGACGACCTGCTCAGCGGAAACGACTTCATACACGAGCCGGTAGTCGCCGATGCGTATTCGATAGGTGTGCTCAGTTCCAGAAAGCTTCTCGCAGCCAGATGGAAATGGATCAGTGGCAAGACCTTCGGCGGCGGCGATGATTCGTGGCAATTCTTGCCGCGGGAGCTTGCGCAAGTCTTTCTTTGTTGAGGACCGCCACTGTAGCTTAAACGATGCCATCGCGCTTCAGTTCGGCAATAAACTGGTCGTGAGGCACGACCGGCTCGTCACGACGCTCCGCAATCACAGCTAAGTCGTCCAAGTCCTCCAAGAGCTTTTCGTATTGAGAAATTGGTAGCACGACGGCGCTACGCGCGCCATGCTCGTCGGTAATGTAGTGAAGTATTTCGCTCATAGAGATTCCTCTCTTCGCATTTTACACTGCATGGACCGGTCGATCCAGCCAAGATCATGGCATTCGGCTTCCATCGACGTCTCAACTAAAAAACGGGCCCGAGCAATGCGCTCGGGCCCGTTAAGAATCAGCACGTAACTTTACCCCCGCGGCAAACTTCGTCATTCAAGACGACAGCCGATCCGCGGGCTTGAACGTTACGCACTCTTTGTCTGGGGAGTATCAGTCTCGGCGGTCTCGCTGAACAGTTTTTCGGTGCCGTTCACCACGCCGTCGGTGATTGTGTACCGACTGCCGCGCGGCTGGTCGGGCAGGTCGAACATGATGTCCAGCATCACGTTCTCGATGATCGACCGCAGGCCACGCGCGCCGGTTTGGCGTTCGGCAGCGCGACGGGCAATCGCCACGAGAGCTTGATCGGTGAACTTCAGGTCCGCCTCTTCCATCGAGAACAAATGTTGGTACTGCTTGGTGAGCGCGTTCTTCGGCTCGGTCAAAACGCGGACCAGGGTGGATTCCTCCAACGGTTGGAGGGCGGTCACCACCGGCAGGCGTCCCACCAGTTCCGGAATCATGCCGTACTCGATCAAGTCATCGGGCGTCACATTGGCGAGCGTTTCGCCCAATCCCATCTCGGAGGCATGGTCGCCGGCCTGTCCGAAGCCCATCATGCGGCGCCCCATGCGCTTGCGGATGACTTCTTGAATGCCGTCGAAGGTGCCACCGACGATGAACAAAATATTCGTGGTGTCAATCTGGATGTACTGTTGCTCGGGGTGCTTGCGGCCACCTTGCGGGGGCACGTTCGCGGTGGTCCCTTCGAGCATCTTCAACAGGGCTTGTTGCACGCCCTCGCCCGACACGTCGCGAGTGATCGAGACGTTCTGGCTCGTTTTGCCAATCTTGTCGATTTCGTCAATATAGAGAATCCCGCGCTGCGCGGCTTCGATATCGAAGTCGGCCGCGTGGAGGAGCTTCAACAACAAGTTCTCAACGTCTTCGCCCACATAGCCGGCTTCGGTGAGCGTGGTCGCGTCGCCGATGGCGAAGGGGACATTCAATTTGCGGGCCATCGTGCGGGCGAGCAAAGTCTTGCCGCAACCGGTGGGGCCGACCAAGAGGATATTCGACTTGTCGATTTCGACGTCGGATTCTTCCTCGGCCGCCATCAGCCGCTTGTAGTGGCTGTGTACCGCGACGGCCAGCACCCGCTTGGCCGATTCTTGACCGATGACGTATTCATCCAACTCGGCGACGATCTCGCGGGGGCTGGGAACACGGGTGAACAATTGCTTGCTCGACCCACGCCGCTTGCGTTCTTGGTCGAGAATCGATTGGCAAAGTTCGATACACTCGCCACAGATGTAAACGTCGCCCGGTCCTTCGACCAAGGGTCCAACGTCTCGGTAACTTTTGCGGCAGAACGAACAGAAAGCATTCTTTTTCGAGGTGCTTCCACGGCGTCCGCCGAGGTCTTTACCCACAGGCATGCAAGTCTCCTTCCGAGGGGTGCTCACCACGCGGGGCATCACAGGCCCACGGGTTCGCTCGATTCATCAAAGGTGTCGCTCGCGGAGTCAGCTCGCCGGTTCACCGCAAGGGTTTCACTGGCAAGCCTTACCTTTTCATACCTGGCGGGGCATCCATCATCCGTCAGCCGAGCAAGGCCGACTGCGAAAATGGTACGCAGCCGTCTGGGGTATCATACGCAGCTTCAACGTGACTCGTTCATCGGCCAGTAACAGGGTAGTGGTTGATTCGCACACAGCCTTGCCGAACAACCGTAGCAGGCGCTCTTGTCGGCAACTCTTATGTCCAGGCGTTGCGAGGGGGATAACCCTCACCGCCGCTAAACTTGCCTTACACTTCCGTCTTTCCCGCGCAGGCGGGAACCCAGCAGTGACAAACTGGATTCCCACTTGCGCGGGAATGACGTTAATGCTATCAACTACCAGCCGACTTCGATCCCGCAGGAGCCGAAATCTCTTTCAATTCCGCTCGCAAATTCCTTGCTAGCTTACTCTTAATAGTTCGGAATTCTTCGTCGCTGAGCCCACCTTCATCGTGCAATTCTCGGAACTTCGTCATCATCTCGCTGCTCTCGGCCATGTCGTCGGCCCTACCACCGCGAAACCTTCTGACGATCGCGATCCCAATGGCCGTCAACACAAACACCGCCGCGAACAGTAATGCCGCCTGAGTCAGCGACTGCAATTCTTCATTCATGGAATTCATGACACGCCACGCGTGCCACCTATGCAAACCAACTGCCTCTGTTGCCCGCTGCCGAACGTGTCTCTGGCCACCATCCCACTCGGCTCATTGTATTATGAGCGACTTGCTAGCTGGAGTCCAGAAATGCGTTTTGCCCGCAAGGTTCACCTGACCGGAATCCGCGAAAAAGCGGGCACATTTTCCCCAGATTCCCCCGACATTTCCGCCTTGGACTTGAGGATCAAGCGCCGCCCGGGCCAACTCCGATACCAAGAGATGGCAGACACTGCGCGCCACGGATTTTCGTCATTCCCGCGCAGGCGGGAATCCAGGAGTGAGGCCCCAAACTGGATTCCCGCCTGCGCGGGAATGACCGTGTGAGACGTCCTAAGGCAACAAGACGAACCATGCTCAATGCTTCGGCATTCCAAATCGGTTTCAGTATTCCACACAAACGGTTCCTCCGTTGGGTTGTCTGTCTCTGCGGACTGCTTGCCCCGTTGAACGCGTTCGCCCAAGTCGCGCCGCCTCTGCAACCCATCTTTTGGCAGCAGCCAATCTTGTTCATTCCCTATCAGTTGAACAAAGACGACCCCGCCACGCGCGAAATTGCCCAAGTGCAACTCCTACTCTCACGCACCGGCGCGAACGATTGGACAGTCTTGCAATCCGCCGAACCCAACGTGCAGGGCTTTAGCTACCATGCTCCCGCGGATGGCCGCTATTGGTTCGCGCTCAAGCATCTCGACGCTAAAGGTCAACCGCTGGGGGGAGCGAACGTCGTCCCGCAATTGCAGTTGGTGATTGACACGCAACTGCCGCAGCTCACGTTGTCGGCCACGCTGGACAGCGCGAACCAAATCCTGATTCGCTACGAGGCCGCTGACGCCAACCTGCTCACCAGTTCGTTGCTCATCGAAGCCCGCGCCGCCGGTGGGTTGTGGACAAACGTCAGCGTCGGCCCGCCCGAGAGTTCGGAGCTCGGTCGAGTTGCCGGCACGGTCCGTTGGCCACTGCCTCAGGCCAGTGGCGAAATCGAAATTCGCGGCTCGATTGCCGACGGCACCGGCCAGCGCGGCCAAGCCACGGCCACTGTGCCCATCAGCGGTCCGAGTTTCACGAGGCCCGACAGTTCCACAGCACCGACGCCCTTGCCGAATGTGGCCGAGCGGCGCTCGCCGTTTGCCTCGACCGCGCGGAACCCATTCCAATCCGCCACCAACGCAGTTCAAGATTGGCCCGCCAATAACCAACTCCCCACTGCCAATCCCAACATGACCCCCGTGACGGGCACACCCCCGGCACAGAATCCTTACACCAATGCGAGCGACAACCACAACGACCGCCGCACCCCGGCCAAGTTTGCCGTCGATGGATTAGAAAATGCGGAAACGAACAACTTTGCCCCAAGCCTCATCAACGGCAATCAATCGACCACCGACGCCCCAGTGGCTTTACCATCGACGGAGGGTTCCGCTTGGGCCTCCACCGGTCGCAACCCCGGCGAACCGCTACTCGTGAACGCCCGCACATTCGACGTGGAATACGACCTGCAAGCCGTCGGCCCCTGGGGCGTGGCAAAAGTCGAACTCTGGGGTACCCAAGACAACGGCAACACCTGGCAAAGCTTCGGCATCGATCCCGACAACCGCAGCCCCGCGCGTGTCACCGTTCCCAATGGCGGCACGTTTGGCTTTCGCATCCTGGTCGAAGGCGCGAATGGCGTGAGTGCCACACCGCCGCAAGCGGGTTCGGAACCGGAACTCACCGTGTCGGTCGACCTCCAACCCCCCACCGCCAAACTCCTGGCCGCCGAACCGGGCGAAGGAAATCTCTCCGACCACCTGCGCATCCGCTGGCAAGCCGCCGACGACAATCTCGAACCGCGCCCCATCGGCTTGTTCTACAGTTCGTTCCCCAACGGCCCGTGGTCGACCGTCGCTGCGGGGCTCGAGAACACGGGTTCTTACGTGTGGCGGATCGAACGCCACGTCCCCGGTCGGTTCTATCTCAAGCTCGAAGCCCGCGACACCGCCGGCAACGTGGCCACTTTCCAAACGCCCGAGCCACTCCAACTCACCCGCCCCCAACCCACCGGAACCTTGCGCAACGTGCGGCCCATCAACGGCGTGCCGACAGTGGGTGGACCATAAATCATTTAATCTGACAATCGCTCGATCCTTCGCGATCCGTGAAGGATACGACGAAGTTCGATGCCGTCTTCAAGGGGCTTATAAAACAACAAGTAGTTATCGTAGGTATGCCGACGAACACCTTGTTCGAGATGATCGACCGCTTCCCCCAGCAATGGATTGTGGGACAAGAGTTGTAGCGTGTGATCGATACCGTCCATCCAGTTCAGCGCTGCATCAAGACTCTTGTCAGCGAGATAAAGAGCAATTGCCGAAAAATCTCGACTGGCAAACGGAGTTCGAATTATACGCGGCATGAGCAATCACTCGGATTCCCGACTGGCGTACCTCGCACGCAGTTCTGCCTTGAGACCTTCAACATCCCACGGTTCAGACAGTCCCATTTCCGACTCATGCCTGGCTTCGGCAAGCTTTTCGCGGAAATAGTTGTCATCGAGAACAGCCTCGTACTGCTCGGCCAACAAGTACATTCGATGGGTCTCGGGGTCTTCAAATCGCACGCAACCGGCCCCTGCTTGAACGGCGGCGATTAGCTCGGGAGTCAACGAGATTTGCAAGGGTAGATCCATACTGTGATTTTAGCTCGCGACTCCGGATCGGAAAAGCCAAGAACTGACTATTGCCGCAAAGCTCTTCGCCGCGTACCCACCCCCACCATCCCCAGCGCCAAGAGCAGCAGCGCCGTTGGCTCGGGCACAAACGCCACGTCGAGTTGATAAAACTGAGCCGCGTCTTGCGAGCCCGCGATCCGCAAGAAGTAATCCCCCGCACTCGCCACGGAGAAATTCAAAATGCTCTCGATGGCACCAAGTCCGCCAAGCGTCGAAGAAGCCAAGAGACTGACGCCGTTACTAGCGTACAGGAACAATGACAAATTATTCTGCGCCGCTGAGTTAAACAAGGACTGCGTGCCGCCTTGTGCGCCAGACTGATAGGACGGCCCCAGCGGAGTGAGCAAAATATCGAGGATTCCCGCGGAGCCAACCGAAAACTTGTAATAATCCGTGTCGGCACTCATGTTGATGCTCACAAAATCCACATCCGTCGGCGCGACAACCTTGTCAACGGCATCTTCACCAATTGTGAGCGACTGATGGACCAACAACGAACCAAGATTGGTCGCCTTCACCGCCGTGTCGTTCCCGCCAAACTCTTCGTACTGATCCCCATAGAGCCGATGAATCCCCAGAATGTCATCGAACTGCGGGCCGTCGATCGTCACGTCGAGCGTGGCTTCCATCAAAAAGTTGCTATTCGACGAAGCCGGGTGATTGAGTCCCAAGCCATGGCCGATTTCGTGCATCAACGTGTTGCGGAATCGCAAATAGTTGCCGCCGGGATTACCCAACCTTCCCACTTCGTCGGTGTCGATGACCATGTCGGAGTTGTTGGGAAAATAGTTGTAAGCCACGACCGTGGGGCTGGTCGTGCCGTCGATGGAATGTCCACCCACGCGATGGTCACCACGAAAGCCGAGGCTACCTGCCGCAGTAGCCAAGGGGACACCGTCGTCATTCGGTTCGTGGCTAAAGCGAATCGCCGAAACCGCCGCCCAGCGGTCGAAGGCCGACTTCATGATGGGGAACCAAGCTCGCAGCGTGAGATTCGCGCCCCCCGGCCCAGGACCGCCATGGTGAATGTTATCCAGGAACGTGATCAAATTGCTGGGGGTGGCGGGTTCACCTTGACCCGTGGGCATCGTCGTCCCGTTGGGAACCACGCTCCAAGTCAGAATGGCTTCCTCGCCGAACGGAGACGTGCCTCCCGAGGTCGTCGACCAGCCGTTTCCCTGCGTGATGAAAGCAGCGGGCTCGTCGCCGCCACCCGTTTGAAAATGACCGAGGATGTCTTGATGCAGACAGGAGATAGTCTCCGGCATGCCGCACTCATCGCAGGCAACCGACAGAGCGGGACACAAGCCCACAGCGAGCGCGAGTGCAAGAAAGAGAAACCTGATTGTGGCGTTTGGCATTAGTTCATCCGTTCGTGAATCAAAGGAGCATGATGAGCATTAAAGCGTTCATGTCCCGCCAAACGGTGCAAACCACTTTCAGGCAAAGCGGCGGCCAGCTTTCATTGAAGAAACTGCCTCCGCGCTAGATTTGATCAGCCACTAAATGATGACTCCTTGCGAGATGCGTGACGCATCCCGCCAGCAGTTAGCGGATGTGAACACAATCAGAAACTCCGCGCGAAAACGGCGCGAGAATCTTGATCGTCATCAATTCATGAGACTTGCCTCAAAGTTCCCCAACATCAACGTTGCGTTGCATCATTCAGCAGCGAACTGATCGCTGTATGTAAAAACATCCCACCCCGAGGGGCAACTCCTAGAATAATCGCCAATTTCAGCTCCAACAAGTGTTTGGCGGGGCAAACCGCGACCCGCTGACAAAATCGTCATATTCCCTACCTAAACCCCCGGCGAGTTGGCTCCTAACAGCCGAGATTAGCCAGCGGCTAACATTTTACGCCAACAAGAGATATAACCTGTGCCATGGCCAAAGCCGCTGCCACTATCGTGCCCGCCCTCAAGCTGCTCCTCTCCCCAGGCGACCACCAACCCCAGGGGGTCTGTGCGGTCGTCGGCGACGACGCTTTTATCAAACACGAAGTCCGCCTCGCCCTCAGCCGCACCCTCTTGGGAGACGGCCTCTTGGGAGAAGGCACAGACGACCTCGGAGCCACGGTTCTCGAAGGCAAAACCGCGGAGCTGCGTGACGTACGGGATGCCCTCAGCGAACGCTCCCTGTTTGGTGGCGAAACGCGCGTCGTGGTGATCGAGGATGCCGACTCGTTCGTCAAACAATATCGCGAGCAACTCGAAGCACTCGTGGAAAAACTGGCCGGCGGTGCCGTGCTGATTCTCGAAGTCACCAGTTGGCCCGGCAACACACGCTTGGCCAAAGCCGTCGCCGCCAGCGGCCTGACCATCTCCTGCCAAGTTCCCGAAAAAGGCGCGGAGCTCACCGCCTTCACCAAGCTGCTCAAGGATTGGTTGATCCTCGTCGCCAAGCGCGATCATCAAGTCGAACTCAAACGCCCCGCGGTCGATCTGCTCGTCGATCTCTTGCCACCAGAACCCGGCATTCTGTTCCAAGAAATCGCGCGGCTCGCGCTTCTCACCGAAAACAAAGCCGCCATCGACGCCGACTTGGTCCGCGAACACGTTGGCGGTTGGCGCACTCGCAAGACATGGGACATGATCGATGCCGCCGCCGACGGCAATGCCGCCGAAGCCCTCGCGCAACTGGATCGTTTAATCGCCGCGGGCGAAGAACCTCACGCACTCTTGCCGCAAATGGCTTCGACCTTGCGCCGCTTCGCCGCCGCCGCGCGCACCTACGAACAGGCCGAAGCGCAGCGCCGGCCCCTGTCGCTCCGCGCCGCTTTGGAAGAAAGTGGCATGATGGCCTTCAAGCTCGGCACCGCTGAAAACCAACTCAAACAAATCGGCCGCCCCCGGGCCAAGCAGCTTTACCGCTGGCTGCTAGCAGCCGACCTGGAACTCAAGGGACACAACTCGACCAAAGATCGCGCCCGTCGGGTACTGGAAATTCTTATCGTTCGCCTCGCCAAACAAGCTACACCTACTCGCCCTGCCCCGCGCTAGCAGCCATCACTCGCCTTGCCTCCGGCCCGCAAGTTTCCTACCATCCGCCAACTTTTCTTGTTCCTGACTACCAATCTTACGTCCGACATGATTCACTCATTGTCAAACTGTCACTTTCCGCGCCTGGTCGGCGTGGCTGCGCTCTGCTGCCTCACCGGTTGCACCGGCCCGTGGTCCGCGGAAAGCAAAACCGAATCCCTCTCCGTATCGCATACCTCCACCGACTCCCTCGCCGCCGCCCCACCAATCACCGAGCAACCGATCACGCCAGCCACGGCCATCGTTCCCCCCAGCCAACCCGCGCCCCCCGCAGTGGTGCTCACGACCGAACAAGAAATCGCGCTCAACAATCTCGTGGCCGAAGTACGTGGCACGATGATTCTCGACCCCAATGCCGAACACAAATTGCGCGGCGAACTCCGCAACTCCCGGCAAGAAGAATGGCCGCTCGTAGTGAAACAGTTTCGCTCCGCGCTCGCTTATCGGGAACAACTGGCGGCGCGCGAAAGTCAGCAAGCTCAAGACTTCAACCGCGTGAGCCACACCACCCAATTCCCGCCGCTCCCACAACCAACACAGCCAAGAAACACCGCCGCCAGCGACATTCAACAGCTACAGTCCGCTGTCGCTCAAGCCGCCACCCTGCAATCGCAAGAGGTACACCTCGCCAGCCACCTCCCGCCCGTCGCGCAAGAACCGGCTCTCCCCGCCGAGCAGCCGCTCCCCCTGCGCGGCACGACGCTCGCCAATCATGTCGCCCAGCCACAACCCACCGCCGTCCAACAGCCGGTGCAACAGGTAAGTCACGTTTCGACGACCCCCAGTAATTGGCGCTCACAACTCACCGCCACCATCGACGCCATGCAGCGCGACGTGAAAACCAACCCCGGCAACACCGACGAACTCCAAGAACACATGCGTCTGCGAATGCTGCTACTCATGGCCGGCCGGGAATCCGATTCGCTGACCCCGATTCCCGGTGCCTCGCCCACCGAACAGGATTATTGGTCCAAGCAGCTTTTCGCCCTCTCCACCTATTTTGATAATTCCCGCCATTCCGATACCAAGCAACGCGCCGCCGGAGCCTTGATCCATCTCGATGCCGCCCGGGCGAAGCTCGCCGAGCTAGCCACGCTACAAGTCCGAAATCTTGCATTCGTTGACCGTGTGGATGGCTACGGTCTTTACGAGCCTCACGAGAGCACCAAGTTCAAACCGGGCGATCAAGTCACGCTCTACGCCGAGGTCAACAACTTCCGCAGCGAGTCAACCAAGGAAGGTTATCGCACGACGCTGGCCACGAGCTACGAAGTGGTCGACCCCCAAAGCCGCCGCGTGGATGGGGCACAATTCCCCGAAGTGGCAGACATTTGCAAAAATCAGCGCCATGATTTTCACATGCAATACGGCGTCGCGCTCCCCACGCGCATCTACCCCGGTGAATATGAATTACGCCTCATCATTACCGATCAACTTTCTAATAAGATCGGCCAAGCCTCACTCCCCTTCGAGATCGCGGATTGACCTTAGATTGAGACAAACGCTTGCGGCGTAGCGATTTTCTCAGTTACAATAAGGTTCCCCTCATCCGTTCTTTCTCGTAAACCGAGGCTCCGATCATGTCCGTATCACGCCGCCAGTTTCTCGCCACCTCCGCCGCCACGGCTGCTTCCCTCACGCTGCTCCGCGCAAACTCCGCCTACGCGGCGGGCGTCTCCGATATTCGCGTCGCCACCATCGGCGTGAAAGGCCGCGGCCAGAGCCATCTCGATGAAATGCCCGCCAACATCGTGGCCCTCTGCGACGTGGACGAAAACGTGCTGCATCAACGGGCCGACAAGTTTACCGAAAAGCATGGCCGAAAACTTGAATTGTTCACCGACTATCGCAAGCTGCTGGAGCGTAAAGACATCGACGCGGTTTCCATCGCCACCCCCAATCACACCCACGCGCTCATCTCGGTCGCCGCCGCGCAGGCTGGCAAGGACGTGTACTGCGAGAAGCCGATAGCCCAAACGATTTGGGAAAGTCGCCAAGTTGTCGCCGCCGCTCGCAAGTACGACCGCATCATCCAATGCGGCACACAAGCCCGCTCCAGCGACAGCATCAAGTCGGCGGTCGATTTTGTTCGCGGTGGTGAACTCGGCAAGATCCGCTACGCCGTCGGCACCTGCTACAAGCCCCGCAAGAGCATCGGCAAGCTCGACGCGCCGCTCGAAATCCCCAGCACGATCAACTACGACCTCTGGTGCGGCCCCGCCGAGATGAAAGACCTCTACCGCTCGAGCCTGCACTACGATTGGCACTGGGATTTTAACACCGGTAACGGCGACATGGGTAACCAAGGCATCCATCAAATGGACGTCGCCCGTTGGTTCCTCGGCGTCGACACATTGGCACCGCGTGTGTTGAGCATTGGTGGCCGCATGGGCTACGAAGATGCTGGCGATACGCCCAACACACAGGTTGCTTATTTCGATTATCCCGACGCGCCCCTGATCTTCGAGACTCGCGGTTTGCCCCGCTCCAAGGCCGGTCAAAGCCGCTGGGAGGGCTCGATGGATTCCTACCGTGGCACGCAAATCGGCGTGATCGTGCAATGTGAAAAAGGCTACGTCGTCGCCGGCAACTCCTACATGGACGCCTTTGCCTACGACAACCAAGGCCAACTCATCAAGGGCTGGAAGAATCGCGGACCACAACATTGCACCAACTGGCTCAACGCCGTCGCCGCGCGGAATTCCTCGCTGCTCAATGCCGAAATCCAAGAAGGCCATCTCTCCAGCGCGCTCTGCTTCATGGGCAGCATCTCGCACCGTTTAGGCACGGAAAAACCAGCCGCCGAAATTGCTGAATTCGTCCAAGGCCGCGAATTGCTCGCCAACTCCTACGACCGCATGGCCAGCCACCTGCGGGCCAATGCCATCGACATCGACGGCGAGGAGTTGCTGACCCTCGGCGCGGCATTGGAACTCGACACCAAGAGCGAAATGTTCGTCGGCAACGACGCCGCCAACGAGCTCCGCACCCGCCAGCAACGCGCCCCTTTCATCATCCCCGACCTCGAACGCGAGAGCACCCCCACCGCCACTGGTTAGCCGCGAGGCGTCGCGTAGCGAAGCCGAGCGGTCACGCGCAGCGCAGCCGAGCGCTCGCTACGCTAACGCCCGTCACCGCTCCACTGCGCTGTCGCCCCGTGTCGCGGCTAAACAGCGCTTGATGCCATTTCCCCGCCACTTTTGCCCAAGACCCTGCCCGCGCCCGCTGGTATGATAGTTAATGGTCGCGGCGGGCAATGGTTGCTAGCCGGATACCTGCCGCTCATTGCTGGGCCCCTCAATCACCATGCCCCCCGTCGAAAGCCCGTCGGCAACTCCCGCCGGTGGCAAAAAACTCGATCTCCGCGGCGAATTGTCGTCGCTGAAAATCGACCGCTCCCAACCACGTAAAACCTCGCTTCTCGGGCGCTTGGTCTGGATTGTGCTCGGACTGGTTGTGCTCGCGGGGATTGGCGGCGGCGGTTATTGGGCGCTTCGTGATCGCCTCTTTCCGCTCCCGGTCGTCAAAGTCGAGATGGCCCGCATCATGACCAAGGGCCAAGTCTCGGCCCAACTCACCGCCACCGGCTATCTCGAATCCCGTTGGCAAGCCGCCGTGGGTGCCAAGGTTCCCGGTCGCATCGCGAACATCCCCGTGGAAGAAGGGGATAAGGTGAAGGCCGGCGACGTGCTCGCCGAATTGGAACACTCCGACCTCGACGCGATGCTCGCCTCGCGCAAAGTCGCCGTGTCGCTGGCCCAGGCACAAGTCTCCGAGGCCGATTACACGCTCGCCCAATCAGAACGTAACATGAATCGCCAGCGGCAACTCCTGGAGCGCGATGCCGGCACAGTCGAAGCGGTCGAACAAGCCGAAACCGCCTACCAAGTCGCGCAAGCCACGCAGCAGGCCCGCGTGGCCGCGCTCGATGCCGCCAAAAGCAACGTCACCGAAGCCGAGGAAGCGGTCAAGAACATGTTCATTTACGCCCCCTTCGATGGCACCGTTGTCACCAAGGACGCCGAGCAGGGTGAATCGATCATGCCCGGCGGCATGGGGGCGAGTTCAGGCCGCGGTTCGGTGATCACACTCGCCAAGCTCGACGAACTCGAAGTCGACACCGACGTGAAAGAAGATTATCTCGGCGCGCTCCGCAAGGGCCAGCCCGCCCAGGTGATCGTCGATGCCGTCCCCAACCACCGTTACAAAGGCAAACTGCGGGAGATTATCCCCATGGGCGACCGCACGCGCGGCATCGTCAAAGTGAAAGTACAAATCCTCGATCCCGACGAGCGGCTGTTCCCCGAATTGAGCGCCACCGTGTTGTTCCTCCCCGACGCCCCGGCCGGTACGGCTGAAAACAACCAAGCCCAAGAAAAGGGCGTGTTCATCCCGCTCGCCGCGATCCAGGAAGCTGACGAAGAGAAATTCGTGTGGCTGCTTGAACAAGATCGGGTCCGCAAACAGGCGATCACCACCGCCGGCGAAGCGAACGAAGGCCTGATCGAAATCAAAACCGGCCTCGCCGGCGCCGAGCGCGTGATCATCGCCCCCCCACCCGGCCTCCAAGAAGGCGAGCAAGTCCAAGTCCAGGAATAAATTTACTGTCATCCCCGCGTAGGCGGGGAACCAGTCCTCCGTCATCCCCGCGCAGGCGGGGAACCAGACCTCAGCACAACTCTAGATTCCCGCCTGCGCGGGAAAGACGAAAGACCCCCATGTCCGACAACCACGCCGATGCCGTCGTCCAACTCTTGAACGTCAGCAAGGGTTTCACGCGCGGCTCGCAAGAGATCCCCGTCCTCACCAACACCACGCTCCACATCCCACGCGGCGATTTCGTCGCCGTGATGGGCCCCTCCGGTTCAGGCAAATCGACGCTCCTCAATCTCTGTGCCGGCCTCGACCGCCCCACCACCGGCAAAGTGATCGTCAACAACCAAGACCTCGGCGAGCTTTCCGAGGCGAAACTCTCGAAATGGCGGAGCGAGAATCTCGGCTTTATCTTCCAGATGTTCAACCTGATGCCGGTCCTCTCCGCGCAAGAGAATGTTGAGCTTCCGCTGATGCTCACCCCCCTCTCCCGCGCTGAGCGTCGCAAACAAGCCGAGACTTCGCTGCGCATCGTCGGCCTCGCGGATCGCGCCGACCATTATCCCCGCCAACTCTCCGGCGGCCAGGAACAACGCGTCGCCATCGCCCGCGCGCTCGCCAACGACCCCGTGCTGCTCCTGGCAGACGAACCAACCGGTAACCTCGACTCCACGAGTGCGCAGGAGGTGCTTGATTTGTTGGATTCCCTCAACGAACAATTCGGCACGACGGTCATCATGGTCACCCACGACCCCAAAGCCGCCCGCCGCGCCAAGCGTTTGCTGCACCTCGAAAAGGGCACCTTCGTCCAAGCCGACATCGAAGCCCTGGAACATGCCAAATGACAAAATACCTCCCCCTGATTATCCGCAACGTCTTCCGCAACAAAATCCGCTCGCTCTTCACGGCGTCGTCGATTGCCGTGAGTCTGTTTTTGGTGGTGATGCTCTATTCGTTCCTCACCGTGCAGGACGAAATGACAGAAGCCACCAAAATCTACAACCGACTCATCGTGATGAACGTTTCGGGCCTCACTGGCAACGTGCCGATTGCTTACGTCGATCGCATCCGCCGCGTCGAGGGCGTCAACGCAGCGACATCGTTCTCCTGGTTCGGCGGCAAGTACCGCGATGAAAAAATTGTCTTCGGCCAGTTCGGCGTCGATGCCGAGGCCGTCCCCCAGGTTTATCCCGACTATGTCATTCCGCCTGACCAACTCAAAGACTGGCAAGCCGACAAAACCGGCTGCGTCGTCGGCTCCGTCATCGCTCGCAACAAGGGCTGGGAAATCGGCGACAAGATTCCGCTCAAGGGGGACATCTACCCCGTCAATCTCGAACTCACCGTGCGCGGCATCTACGATGGCCCCTCCTCGACCGATCGCGAAATGCTCTGGTTCCACTTCGAGTATCTCGACGAGGCCCTCAAAGCCGTTGATAGTCGGCAGGCAGGCAACGCCGGCATCGTCGTTTTGGAAGCCAAGTCCGCCGCGATGATGCCCGAACTCTCGAAAACCATCGACACCACTTTCGCCAGTTCCGACGCCCCCGTGCGGGCGATGACCGAAAAGCAGTTCCAGCAATCGTTCATGGAAATGATGGGCAACGTCCGCGGCTTTATCAAATATACCTCGATTGCCGTGGTCGTTGCCTTACTCTGCGTTGCCGCGAATACTATGGCGATGTCGCTCCGCGAACGGACCCGCGAAATCGCGTTGTTCAAGGCCATCGGCTTCCCTCAAAGCACGATTCTCGGCTTGTTTCTCAGCGAAGCCGTCGTCATCGGTTTACTGGGCGGCATCATGGGGGCCTTCGGCGCGAAGCTGCTCTTCAGCGTCGTCGACTTTAGCAAGATTATCCCCGGACTCGCCTGGCTCTACGTCCCCTGGAGCACCGCGCTCTGGGGTGTGGCCCTCGCCACTGGCATCGGCCTGGTGAGCGGCATCATCCCCGCCTACCGCGCCGCCAACGTCTCCGTCATCGAAGGCTTACGCAAAGTGGTCTAATAGTGTCATCCTACTGGGGCCACAATATGTCATTCTGAGAGAGTCCCGACGACCGAAGAATCTAATTGGCAATGCGTGTGATGATAGAACCCAGATTCTTCGGGTCGCAGAGCTTCCCTCAGAATGACAACCAACAACTGACCACTCACAACTAACCACCAACCACTCACTCACAACTCCCCCACCATGGTCCCCATCAAATACAACCTCCGCAGCCTCATGGCGCGCAAAGTCGGCTCGCTCATGACCATCTTCGGCACGGGCATGGTCGTCTGGGCCAGCATCTTCGCATTCGGCCTTTATGGCGGTTTGGAAAAAGCGCTCACCACCTCCGTCAGCCCGCTCGACGTGCTGATCCTCCGCCAAGGCTCGTCGTCCGAAACCGCCTCGGCCGTGACCGAAGCCTCCGCGAAACAAATCCTCTCCTTCCCGGGCATCGCCACCGACAGCAACGGCGATCCCCTCGCCGCGCCCGAGCTGGTGGTGATTAGCTATCTCCCCCGCCTCGACGCGACCGGCAACACCAATGTCACGATCCGTGGCGTGCTCCCCAATTCGCGACTCCTCCGCGACAACTTTCAAATCGTCGAAGGCCGCGACTTCACGCGCGGCTTGCGCGAGACCATCGTCAGCCGCGCATTGTCCGAACGTTTCCAGAAACTCAAGCTCGGCGATGAATTCATCGTGCAAGACAAGGCCTTCAAAATCGTCGGCTACTTCGAAGCCGGCGGCGGCACGAGCGAATCAGAAATCTGGACCGATCTCCCCGTGCTCTCGCAAGTCGCCAACCGCACCGGCGCGACCTCCAGCGTCCAACTCCGCGCCGTGAGCACGGAAGCTCAACAGAAACTCATCGACCGCATCACTGCCGACGAGCAAATCGCCCTCAAGGCCATCACCGAGGAGCAATACTATGCCGATCAGGCCGAGCAAAGTTTCTTCATCAAAATGATTGGCCAGATCATCGCATTTTTCCTCACGCTCGGCGCCATGTTCGCGGTGGCCAACACCATGTACGGCGCGATCTCCTCCCGCGCTCGTGAGATCGGCACGTTACGCGCCCTCGGCTTCGGCCGGTTCAGCATCCTTACGGCGTTCTTGTTCGAGTCGCTTGTGCTCTGCATCCTCGGCGCGCTGCTGGGCATCCTCGGCGCGCTCATGTTGGGAGAAATTCGCACCGGCACCATGGGGGGCACATTCACCGAGTTGGTCTTCTCCTTCAACTTCGGCCCCGACGTGCTGCTCAAGGGCGCGATCCTCGCTATCGTGATGGGCCTCATCGGCGGCTTCGCCCCCGCACTCCGCGCGGTCCGCATGAAAGTCGTCGACGCGTTACGCGAAACCTAGCGAGCCGTGGGGTTTATCCTCACGGTCTTAGCGAGGTGCGTTTCAGTGTGCGCCGCGCCACCATCTCCCCAAACGGTGCCACTGCTGGCTTGCCCAGCAGTGTTGACGACGAACTAAGTTCCTCCAGCGCCTGATCCACCGCCCCCTCTTCCGTCATTTCCGCGAGAGCCGCAACCCAGAAATCTTCTTCATCACTCACCACTACGCTTGCGGTTTCGCTCACCACGGGTGCCGCGATCCAAGACTCGGCGACGGAATCCGCCAGCTCCGCTTCGACACTCACGGTCACCGGGTCCGCACTTACCATCACCGCGCTGACGGTCGCCAACCCCGCCGTGCCATATTGCTGCTGCCAAGACGCGAGCACCGTGCTGTTGCCACTCCGCTGAATGGCCAGGAAATCGCGACCGTCCACGTCGCTATCCCCATCCGCGTCGCTGCTCAGACCCACTGGCGCATCGCCCATGGCCTCCTGCCACATCGCCAGATTCTGCGTGGAGCCGTCAGTGCGCTGCCAAGCCATGAAATCGCGACCGTCCACATCCCCGTCGCCGTCGAAATCACCATCGACGGTCGCCTGCGGATCAGCTGGCGCGGTGAATCGTGAGACCGGAGGATCGAAATTGCCGATGATCGGCAAAGCCAATTCATCGCCGAATTCGGCATACAGGTCGTCGCCGAACGGCACTGGGGTAAACGGATGATTGAGCGTGGTCGCCGAACCCGTGACCCGTTTGTTGCCAGCGATATCGTCGGAGAGCTTGAAATACCATTCCGACTGCGGACGCGGCGTGGCCGAGGAATTCCGCGGCACCCACAAACCGATGTCGTCGATGCCGTCCTGATCCAAGTCCGCAGCCACGGGCCGATCAAGCACTCCCGGATAACCCCAGATTATGCTTTGATCCGCCGCGTCGACGAGGCCGTCATTCGCAAAGTTGAAGAAAATCTGGTTGTTGTTGAACACCGCCAGATCGTCGAGGCCATCGCCATCAAAGTCGCCCACGATCGGATGGCCCAACAGCCCGTTGGTAAATACCTCGCCAGCTTCAATCACGAAATTCTTGTTCGTGTCGAAGGCCCACTTGCCTTGGTTGTAGAGGCCGATCTCGTCATCGCTTCCCGCACCACCCGTGAAGTTGCCAGCCACGGGAATCGCCCCGGCGATGTTGAAGTTGGCGAGCGCTGGTTGCGTGGTCAGAATATCGCCTTGAGCCACATTCACCACGCCATCGTGATTGCGATCCACCAACCAGCGGAACACCCCGCCCAACTCCGCGGAATTGCCGTACGCGGCAAGCGTATCGAAGCCGTCGGAAGTCACTCCGCCATTTCCAGGTCGCAAGCTAAACCGCCCAGCAAACGCCAGATCATGGACGTTATAACCTCCTAGCCCGATCACCCCGCCTGCACCAGCGACCGGTAGTGTCCATGAAATGTCGACGTTCGTCGCATCGTTGCCGATTTGCGCGTTGGCTGGATCCCACACAGAATTGCCGTTGATATCAATCGAGATATTCTGCGCGACAAAGGTGCCCAGTTCCGGACGGCTATCAACCGTGAACCGCGCGATGAAATCCCCGCCAGGAACTTGATCCCCGCTGGGGAACGTCGGCAATTCTTGCGGTTCGTCGGCGTTGGATTCCCCGTCGAGTTTGTTCCCCGCGGGGTCGGTCAGATTGTCTTGCACGGTGAGCGTGTAGCGATCATCCGGCAAGGGGCTGGCGAAGTTCAGCGTGACGGTGGCCATGTTCAAATTGGCGGCCGTCACGACGGCAAACGTGTTCCCGATCACCGGGTTCGCGCCAAACGCCGCGTCCACCGTGATCTGCCCCGTCGCGGCATTGTAAGCCGTGATTTGGCGCAATTGGCCGTTGTTCGGGCCGGAAGTGAACCGCACGAAATCTCCCACCGCTGGTTGCACCGCGGCACCCACCAAACCCGCCGCCGTGAACACGGACGCATTCGCCACCGCGCTCACCGTCGCGTTGAGCTTCTCGATGATGTTGTCCACAACGGGGCTCGCCGTAATTGGGATAAATCCGACGTGATCTCCCACCAATTGGTAATTTCCACCCACGCCCGCCGTGATCGCATCAAGCGTGTCGTACAAGAAATCGTTGACCGTACCCGCCTGGTTGAGCCGCGTCGGCAAATCGCGGAAGCTGATCACCAGCGAGTTCACCAGCGGAGTTGGGCCGTCGGTCGATGGCTTCGGATCGAACAAATCGTAGGTGAGATCACCGCCAACCTGCACATTCGTCACCTGCGGACCTTGGGTATCAATGAAAATCTGCAGTTCGTCGACGTTCGTCGAAATCTGGTTGTTCATCGGCATGGGATTCCCCGCCACGTCCTCGCCCGTCACCAACAGACGTCGCACACCATCCTTCGGCAGGCCCACGATTTCATTGAGATCGAGCACCGTCGTGATTTCCCAATAACCATCGGGGAATGCGTCGTTCCCATCGAACGGCACGGCCACGGTCTGGCCGAGAAACGTATCGGTCAAAAGGTCGATAATGCCGTTGTTGTTGCGGTCCAAAAACACCCGAATGTTGCTGTCGGCTTCGGCCCGACCCCATAGTCGGGGCGTCGTGTCGTTGGTAATCCGGTCGGCGTAGGTCGCCGGGGTGGGTGTCACGCCGGAATCACTTTGCGCAGCCAAACCATCGATCACACTCGAAGCATCAGGCAGACCAAACGAAACCGGTGGCGGGGTCGTGTCGACCGTAATCGACAGCAGAAAATCATGGCTATAGTTGCCCGCCCGATCTTCGACTTCCAATTTCAAATTGTGAACGCCGTCAGCCAACGCCCCCCCCACAATCGCCGGATTCGCCGGCAGCAACACCGGCAGAGTCCGCGTGATCTGCGTCAGCGCGGTGAACATATCCCCCGCCGTCATGATGGCATCGGCCACCGCGTCCTGGGCCGAATCGTAAATCAACACTTCTTGCGCGCTGTTTTCAAAGCGGTCGTAAATCCGGAACTTCAAATTGTCGGTGAACAACGCGAGCGCCAACGCGATGTTGGGATCGGTCGTCGTCATCGACACCTGCGGCGTGTTGTCCTTCGTGATGTTATCGTTGTCGTGCCGCCCCGTATCGTCGAGCAAATCCAAGAACGGCGTGTTCGGCTCAAGGGTGTCGATTACAATCCGCAGCGATGCCGCGGTGGAGGCCGCTAAACCCGTGATATTCCCCGCCGCATCTTCAAACCGCACGGAAATGTCGTAGACCGCGTCCACCAGCGGCTCGACGGTCACTTCCCACCGACCCAAACCGTCGGCGGCCACGCCATTCGTGTTTTCGCTGCCAACCAGCCCCTCGCCCACCAATTCCGGCGGGCCAATGGGGTTGCCCGTCGTCGGACTGATCCGCGTGGCATAAACGAACACCTTCGTGTTGATCTCGCCAACCCCGTCAAAGGCCGGGCTCATCTTGTTGGTCACGTTGTCCGTGTTGAACATTCCCGAGTCGCTCGCATCGAGCATGTTCGGCATCACTGCGGCAGGCACAACAGTGTCCACGAACACTTCCAGAAGGAAATCGTTACTGATATTCCCGGCGCGATCCTCGACTTCCAATTTGAGGTTATGCGCGCCATCAGCCAAGGGGCCTAGTGTCCGCGTCAATTGAGTCGCACTCGTGAACATCGCTTCGAAACCAACCAGACTCGAAATAGCATCGGCCACCGCGTCTACCGCCGAGTTGTAGATCAAAACCTCGGCAGTAGCTTCGAATCGATCATAGAGGCGGAACTTGAGATTGTCGGTGAACAGCTGCGCGAGCGTGGCCGAGTCGGTGGTGGTCATCGACACGTCCGGCGTATTGTCGCTCGTGATTTCATCACTCAAGCTGCCGCCTGTGTCGTTGCGTAAGTCCAACAGCGGAGTATTCGGCGCCGCCGTGTCGATCTGAATACGCAGGGCGGCACTCTCGGCCGAGCGGACTCCACCGGCGTCTTCATAGATCACGGTGATATCGTAGATACTGTCGCTCAACGGTTCGACGGTCACTTCCCACTGCCCGTTGGAACCAATCACGCCTTGGCCCACTAATTCGGGTGCCTGGGGAATGCCCCCAATCACCTGCCGAGCGAACACTTCGACCTTGTTGCCAGCAGGGCCCGTCCCGCGGAACGCGGGCTGCATCTTGTTGGTCACGTTGTCCGTGTTGAACATCCCCGAGTCGCTCGCCGCGAGCAGGTCTGGTGCGACCGGCGCGCCGGGCACGCCCGTGGTGATCGTCACAAAAATCGGCACGGAAAGCAGCGAATTCCCTGCGTTCGGCCCCCCGCCGCCGGCGGTCACGCCATCCACCACCCGCGTCCGCGCGGAAACCAAGTATTCGCCGTCAACGAGCGCGGGAGCCGTCACGGTCCAGGTCGAGCTTGTCCCCAACCGCGTCGCATTGGCCATCGTTTCCACGCCGTTCGACAGGTTCGTGACCACCAACTCGACGTCATAACCCTGCGCCGCGTTACTATCGATCACGCCAAAATTGGTCGCGCCAGTCGGAGGCACGAAAAACGTCCCCAGATCGTCTTGCACAAAAAAGGTTGGCGTGTTGTCCGACGTGATCCTGTCGCTGTTCGAGCTTCCCGTGTCGGAAGCGGGCGACAAACTCACGCTCGCCGGGATCGGCGCGGCAAAGTTTTCGATCTCCAAGTCGTAAGTGATCGAACCCTCGCCACCTGGATCGGGATTCACCAGCGTCACCCAGTATTGCTCACCCGCCACGACCGGAATCACAACCGAAGTCTGGAGGCCACCCACGAGCGACGTCTGCGTCGAGTCCTGCACGTCGAAATTGAAGCTGCCGCTGACAAACAACTTGCCCGTGCTGTGCGCGCGATAGACAAACACGTCGCGCGGATCATCTGGCACCAAGGTAAAGCCCTGGATCGACACCGTCGGCTCTGAGCCCAGGTTCTGTCCCCCTGGTGGCAAACTATTATTGATGCCGTTGAGCTCATCCCCGGGACCAACGAGAACCGCCATCACCCGGCGATCCTCCAAGGCCTCCAGCGTCAACTGACGACCACGATAACGTTTGTACTCGAGAACCCGGTCGATTGACCCCGATTTGGCAAACAGCGAACGAATGTGACGTAACATGGTGCAACCCCAATGATGGTGACTCAACCATCCGTGGTTGCGAGCGTGAGCAGAAATCCGTCTCTAAACGAGCGGCCCTGGCAGCCGACCGTCCCCGGTCGATCTGCAACAGTTGTGACAATAGTATAGTTTGGGCAAACTAGGCGGTTCAAGCTTTCGGGGGAGGAAA
Organism: Bythopirellula sp.; assembly: GCA_034439695.1. Taxonomy (GTDB): domain Bacteria; phylum Planctomycetota; class Planctomycetia; order Pirellulales; family Lacipirellulaceae; genus Bythopirellula. The sequence goes on from JAWXAV010000067.1 coordinate 32,156, forward strand.
CCAACGAAAAAAGCCCTGGCGGATGACCCACCAGGGCTTTTCAAGGAGAAAACTTACATTCAAAGCCCCATCGCTGGCGGTTTCGCGAGCCAGCCGGGGTTACCAGCGATATTCCACCCGAGTCACAAGCCCGCTGAACGCCAACGGCCCGTTGACATCCTCGTAGTCATTCGCCTTGACCGCATTGATGAACGAGTCGGTTGTCACCGCATTGAACCAGTGGGCTACGGTGTAGCCACCCGTCACGCGCCAGTGGCAACAGCAGCTCATCCAGGCCAATCCCGCTTCGTATTCCAGGTTGGTCACAATGCGGTCGTCCGACCAATTGGCAAGTGCCAGATCAATGTCGGTCGTTTGGTTGACCATCTCATAGTTGGCGTGGAAACGACCCGTCATCGGCGCGACCAGCGCTTTGCCGTACACCGACCAACCGGTGTCGGCGAACCGTCGTTCGGCGTCAATACCGAAACGCAGACCGCCGCCATCAAACTCGATTTCCGTCGTGGTGTCGACTTGGCCCCCTTGCCCACCGCCGAACACACCGGTTTGGAAGAACTCTTGATCGAGATGTCCATACCGACCGCCGACGCTCCAGTTGACCACATGGCACGGGCCGGAATGCCACACGCGGCGCATCCCGAAATCGCCGATTTGGAAATCAATATCGTAGCTATGGTTCACGGGCCCCACGGAAGCCGTCAAGGCCGCGCCGGGATGATGAACCAAAGACCCCACCGCGCCGCCACCGCCGGTAATCACCGGGGCATTCAATGAGCCAAACGAATTGCTCTCGTAATCCGTGTAACTGGCGAAGATGCTCGAACAACTTGTGCAGCAAATATCCACGCCCACGCGATAAGCCGGCTCGTAGTCAGGGTCAGCACGATCAATAATCCCAAACGGCACGGTCCCCGCCCCGCCGATCCCGTTTTGTTGCTGGGCATGGGTCACGTCGGCGTCGGTCGCCTGCAAATATAAAAACTCGCCCCACACACCCGTGCGATGGGCCCACCAAGGAGGGCAGCAGCTATCGCAGCAGGTATCACAGCAAACGTCGCCGCAACAAACGTCGCCGCAACACGGATCACAGCAAACATCACCACAGCAAGAATCGCAGCAATCATCGCCTAATCCACAACTGGCTTCATGCCGAAAGGCGACCGGATCGACTTGGTTTTCGTCACCGACAAAGTACGCGGATTGATCGGGCTCACCGAGACTTGCGTGTGAGAATTCCCCAGCCGCTGCCGGGCGCGGAGCGTTGAGCCCTTCACGCGCGGAAGCTTGATTGAGTTTCATTTTTCGCTGCGGCTCGAGCAGCCCCGAGCGGGCCGTCTGGGCCTCCGCCTGCTGGGGAGGCGGCAACAACACCGCCAGTGCGACAGCCGCGAGCAACGGTACAGTGAAAAGATTCTTCATTGGTTTTCCCCCTAATTGAAAAGCCTGGGCCTAGCGGCGATCGCTCGCCGGCAAGTTGATAAGATGTTCGGGCTATAACGGTCATTCGGATTCTGCCGCCTACAAGGGTTAATCCAGTCCCGCCGCTAGGCGCATTTTCACCAAACCACCCACTTTCCATGCCAGCAGGCCAATTTCGTGGAGCAAGCCTGTGAGTGATACCGTCTTGGTGCGGTCGACAGCTAAGCCCGAATTTTTCAAGCTCGAATTGCACAAGTACGCAACGAACACAACATGTAGTTGCTAGTATTGCCGGAGCCACAACATGATGTGGTTGCGCTGAAATAAACTCGCGTTTTTAACGTTCTTGGGAGGAATTGGGGGCTGGGGCGAGAAGCCCCGGGGCTTGGTCGGCCCGATTGAGATGAGCGCATGCAAGTAGCCAATCCGTTGGGATTGGTTTCGGCGCGTGGTGTCATTCTGAGGAAGCCCCAGTCCGCCGGAGGCGGAAAGAATCTGGCTTCGAATGAGGGACAACAAGACTTAAGGACCAAAAGACATGG
>JAWXAV010000068.1:0-6567 GCA_034439695.1 Bythopirellula sp.
CCGCCATTGCGGATCCGCGTCGTGGTATTATCGCTGAAGATGAAGCCCGAGGTGAGCGTCCGGTTGACGAATCCGCTGTCGACGAGCAGCGTCGTGCCCGCGCCGAGGTTCAAGCTCCCCCCCGTCCAGTCGATCCGGCTGCCGGCGTTGAAAGTAGCGCCGCCGTTGAAACTGGCCGTGCCGTTCACCAGATTCAGATCGGCCCGATTGTCGAACGTCGCCAGCCCATCGGCTTGCAGTGTGCCGCCATCGACCGTGAGCGAGACCGTCCGATTCGTCGAGCCGCCCCCCATGCGAAAGGTCGAGGTGGTGCGGAGCGAGCCGCCGCTGGTGACGTTCCCCACGAATGCACCGTTCGAGAAACCGGCGACGAGGCTGCTAACGTTCGCGACCCCCGAGTCCGAGATCGTAACGGTCGCATTGCCACTCGATCCCGACCCCCAGTCGCTGCGGGTGGTCCCCGCCGCGGTAAAGGTCGAGCCGGCCCCGGTGACCGTCAGGGAGCCGACGGCGTTGTTGCCGACGTCGATAAACGAGCCGGCCGTGATGTCGCCGCCACCCGTCGCCTTTAAGTGGACACCGTCGTCGACGGCATGCGAGTCCCCGAAGACCAATAGCGCCGTGCCGTTGTACTCGAGGTCGACCCCCGTGAGGGCATTGAGCTGCCCGCCGCTGTTGATGGTCGTCGTGCCGCGCACCAGCGTCGTGTCGCCGGAGATGCGGAGCTCGCCGCCGCTGTTGACCCGCATCTCGCCTGCGGACTGGTCGAAGAAATAGGTCAAGGTTTGCACGCTGGAGCCGTTGTTGACGTCGATGCGGCCATTGTTGACGGTTCCGATGGAGTTGGTCGTGACGGTCGAGTTGTTGAGCGAAAGGATGGCGTTGTTCAAGACGCGCACGAGAGGCGTGTTGAGCCGAAGGGTCGAGACAGTATGAACATTGAGCGACTGAAAGTCGGAGTTCTTGAAATCCATCGCCAAGGTCGCGGTCAACACTGCTCCGTTGGCGCCGGTAAACGTGTATTGTTTCAACAGGGGAGATTCAACGGACAGGTAATTGATTGTCGTACTCGCCGACAACTGAACATTGGTGACGGCCAGTGGAAAGCCTGATTCGTTGTCGGGAAAAAATGCGTTTTCGGTTGAACTCGGCGGACCGGAATTAAAATCAACTATGAACCACGAGGTCGATGCAAACCAGTCGCCGCCAATCCCGCTCCAGGTGTCAGCGTGAGCCGCGCTGGTGGCGAGAAGAAGTACGGCGATGGCGCACGCTTGGCACAAAAAGAAACTCTCGGCAACCCGAGACGGGAAGTGGCGACGCATAAGATGTGTCTCGTGAGGTGTGGTGTCCGATGATGTTCCCAGAAGCGCGGCCTCTATTCGCCGCCAAGATTTCAACGCGCTTGCGGGAGTGTCTAGCATAACCTGAGTTGAATCACCGGGCAAACACCCGTTTCATACAGGTGCGGCCAATCCTTGCGTTAGCCGCGAGGCGACGCGCAGCGCAGCCGAGCGGGCATCAACGCAAACAACGCACAAACCAAAATCAAACCCCACGGCTCCGGCACGGCGACATGTAAGGCGGAAGGGGGAAGGCGGAGGGCGGAAGTGAGCGAACCCACTCCATAATTCGCCTGCCAAGCCGCCAAATCCCCCGGACTAAACGGATTCGGCGATTCCCCCCGTTGCCAGGCCAAGAAGTCGCGGCCATCGACGTCGCCGTCGAGGTCATGGTCGCCGGGGAGCGCCGCCAGCAAGGCGATGTCGTTGCCATCGCCAGCGGCATACGTGATGAAGAGATTCGTACCGCCGAAGTTGCCGACGAACGCATTTTCCACAAGCCCCTGAAAAGTACCAATTTGCGAGCCCGTGACGTTGACAATTCCGAACTCGTCGCCCGGCACGGGATTGAAGCTGTTAATCAGTGAAACATCGAGAGTGCCGTCGAGCGCCAGGTCGCCAACCACAATGATCTGATCGTATTGCGTGCCTGCCACCGTGCCGCCTAGTTCGATTTGCAGCGTGGCGGTCGAACCAAAGCTGATATTATTGGCAAACGTGACCGAGGCGGGGCTATTGCCTGGTCGCAAGTCGCCTTCGAAGAAGATGTCGCCGCCACCGGTGCTGCCGCCGCTGCCGGTGAACGCGCCGAGCACGACCGCCACGCTGGTCGTCGAACCGACCTGGCTGACACGGAATGTTCCGTTCTGGATGATGTCATCGTAGAACGTCGCGTTCGCGCCGCCGCTGACGACGATCGTTGCGCCGACATTGTTGGTAATGTCGCCAAAAACATCGCTGGTCCCAAAACTCAAAGCCAGGCTTCCCCCATTCGTGAGGCCGCCGCCAAAACGGAGCGCGGCATCGCGGGCGGCGATCAGGCCCGTCGAGGCGGAGTTGGTTAGCGCGCCGTCGAACTCGATTTCACCCTCGATCACCTCGATCAGTCCGGCGTTGGAACTGGCGGCAGTCGCGTCGAAGTGGATTGCTTGATTGTCTCTGACGCGCACGTTGCCGGTCGCAGTGTTGGTCAGCGCACCGGTGACGCGCCCCGCGCCCTTCAATGTACCGCTATTGCTGATCGCTCCGATCAATCGCGCGTTATTGACCAGTTCCAGTTCGCCGCTGTTGACAAAGTTGCCTGCCGTAATCAGGCCGCTGTTGGAGGATAAATACCCGTTCGCGCCGATGGTGAGCGCTCCGGCAACGGTAAGCGGCGCGGCCACGGGCAAGGCAAAGTCACCCGCCGAGACGGTCAAACTCGGTAAAGTGCTGGTGGAGTTGTAAAGCAGTGTGCCGACACCCGACTTCGTCAGCCCACCAATACCGCTAATCGTGCTATTGAGTGTCGTGGTCCCGAGCGTCTCAATCGTTCCCCCGGCAGCGCCCAACGAAATCGCACTGCCGAGCGTCATCGTCGTCGTGTTACGAAGCGTGCCACCGTTGAAATTGAGCATCCCACTGCCCAGGTTGGTCTGGCTACTAATCGCCAGCACGCCGTTGTTGAGATTGGTCGCGCCGGTATACGTGTTGGCGGCGGTGAGTGTCACGGTGTCGGGGGTGTTCTTGGTCAGGGCCCCGCTGCCGGCCAGAATGGCGCTGACTGTTCCGCCCTCGAGGTTGTAAGCGCTGCCGATGAGAGTGCCGCTCCCAGTGATCGAACCACCGTTTCTCAAGGTGACCACGCCCACGGTCTCGGTGAAAGATTGCAAGTCAAAGACGGCAGAAAAGCCGTCGACGAACAACTCCGAGGCGTCGGCCAAGCGCTCGCTGGCGCCGATGCGGAGCGTTCCTTGGGCGACGCCGGTGCCGCCAGTGTGGGTATTGGCTCCGCTGAGTGTTTGCGTGCCGGTGCCGATCTTGGTGAGGCTTCCCGTACCGCTGACGACGCCGGAGAACGTGGCCGAGGCATCTCCGGCCCCGACGATCAGTGCTCCACTGCCGAGCGTGATGTTGCCGTTGCCGCTTAGCGCGCCGATGGTATCTATAAAACTGTTGAGGTTGAGCGAGCCGGGGGATGCGACGGTCACGACGTTCGTGTTCGGCAGGACATTTGACGCGCCCAGCGCCAGGATCCCGTTGTTGATGGTCGTCGTGCCCGTGTATGTGTTGTTGCCGCTGAGCGTCACGGTGTCGGGGGTATTCTTGGCCAAGGCCCCGCTGCCACCCAGTATGGCGCTGATTGTTCCGCCCTCGACATTGTAAGCGCTGCCGATGAGGGTGCCGCTACCGATGATCGAACCACCAGTCCTCAGAGTGACTGCGCCGACGGTCTCGGTGAACGATTGCAGATCAAACACGGCCGTGCTGCCATCGATGATCAAATCCGAGGCGTCGACCAAGCGCTCATTGGCACCAATGCGCAGCGTGCCTTCTGAAATGCCCGTACCGCCGGTGTAGGTGTTGGCCCCGCTGAGCGTCAGCGTGCTGGTGCCATTCTTGGCAAGCCCTCGGAGCGCGCTGTTCTCGCCGATGGCGCCACTGATTGTCACACCGTTCGTATTAGAGACCGTGATCAACCGACTGCCGGTCAACGTCATCGGACCGGACAATGTGATGCCCTGTGATCCGGCAGTGGCAAAGTTTGCATTCACCGTCACGGCATTGGCCAGGCTTCGTGATGCGCCCAAGGTTCCTCCATTGAGCGTCCCCCCATTGATGGTCAGCGTGCCGGTCCCCAGGGAGCTGTTGTTGTTCAACGTAAGCTGGCCCGCGTTGAGAGTGACACCGCCCGTAAACGAGTTGCTAGCGTTCAGCGAAAGAGTGTTGGCGCCGTTTTTGACAAGCGCGCCAGCAACGCCCGAGATGCTGACCGCAATCCCCGAGCTGCCGGTCGCGGCGTCGAAGATCAGTTGATTTCCGCCCAGATCAACGCTGCCCGTGTTGAAGGCAAGCGTCCCCGCCGCCGCCGTCCAAGTTTGACTGGCCCCCAGGACAATCGGGACGTTGATCGTTTGAGTCTGCGTATCGTTATTCGTAATTCCACCACCTTGAATGGTGAGCGTCGCTCCGCCAGAGTTGCTGATGTTGAACGCTCCCACCGTATTGTCGAACGTGAGGCTGTTAATGTCGAAGTTGACATTGACTGTGTTCGCAGTGTCGATCGTCCCCGCCATGATGATATTGGCGGTGCCATTGCTCACCGGCACGCCGTCGGGACTCCAATTGGCGGCCGTGTTCCAATTGACATCTCCCCCGACCGCTCCGCCGCCGTCCCACGTTTGGGCATTCACGGAAACAGCGAACAAACACGACAGAACCGCAGACGCAGACGCGATGCGAGTAACCATGGACACCTCTCAAATGATGTGGAATAAAAAGTAGGTTGTGTCAACGGCACGCGCCGGAGCCGTGGCAGTTAATGCGAACGCAACAATGAGGGAATTCGTGACTGGATCACACATGGTGGAGTAATCCCGCTGATGGTTATTTTTTTGACCATACTCCGTCTCGGCGGCTTCGCGCGCAAACGGCCAGGGTTACGAACGCCAAGTAGCCGAGACAGTCCGGTTCCGGCACGGCGGTACTCGCTGCCACAAGGGGCCCTACTCCATAATTCATTTGCCAATCGGCAAGATCCCCAGCGCTAAACGGCGTCGGCGAACCGCCGCGCTGCCAAATGAGAAAGTCACGGCCATCGACGTCGCCATCGTTGTCGAAGTCGCCGGAAGTTCCACCTGCTAGAAAATTGCTCAGCACAACTTGATTGTCATCGAACGGACTGCCGACGCCATAGTTGATGAGAAACGAACCGCCGCCGTCGGAGGTGGTCACCCGCTGGCCGCTCGGGGCGTTGTCGAAGGCGCCCGACAGGCTGCCGGCTATCAGGATCGCAAATGTCTGGCTGGGCGTCGGCGTGAAGCCGCCCGTGAGCGTTAGGTCCAACTCGCCGTCGAGCAAGGCGCTGCCCGTGACGTTGACAAAATCGAACTCGGAACCGGCCAGCGGGCCGCCGATTTCGATCTCAAGTGCGCCCCCGGATTGCTGTGTGTAGTTGCCGTTGACGGTGGTGCTGCCGGGAGAGTGGCCAGGCGCGAGTGTACCGCTGGAGTTAACGAGGTTGCCGTTGAAGGTTCCCACATGGAGCGTGCCGGAGGTCCATTGGAATTGGCCGCCCGCGCCGTCAAAGCTGACCGCCGAAGCATCGAGCGTACCCCCTTGAAGCCGTACCAGTCCCTGAGGAAAGATCTCCACCCCTTGGGCGGCGCTGACGGTCCCGGCGGGTTGAATGTTGAGCGTACCTTCTCCGCCGGAAGCTCCGAATACTGGCTCACCTCCAACCAACAATCGCCCGGTCATCGTCCAGGTGCCGCCGGTGACCGTGGCCGTGCCGTCCGAGCCGGCTCTTGCGCCAAGGATACCGTCGGCACTGGAGACGTTACCGCCCCCCGTGACATTCAGCGTGCCCGACCCTTCGAAGCCGACGGTCAAACTGGAATTGTTCCACTGCGAATTGGCGCCAGAAACGGTGACGACGCCGACGGCGTCGGAAAAACGGCCAATGACGCTAGAGGAGCTCTGGACCATGCCGCCGTCAGCGATGTTCAGCGTGCCGTTGCCAAACTGACCGACGCGCATGGTAGTATTTATCCACTGCGAACCGGCGCCAGAAACAGTGACTAAGCTGAAGCCCTCAATGTTGGCGAGGCCAGTTTGAACTACACCGCCGGCAGTCACGTTCATGCTGCCGGCGTCGATTTCTGTTGAGCCCGTTGAAACATTGAGCGTCGCGCCCGTGCCGATTACGTTGATTTGGCCGCGGCTACTCAGTTCTGACGTGACGACGACGTCGCTGCCGAATCGGACGTTGAGCGTCGACCCGGAAAGCACCGTCAGGTCGTTACCGACCGTCAGATGAAGCGGCTTGGCGAAAAATTGAAATGTACCGAGTGAAAGGCTGGCGCCGATGATCACATCTTGGGTGCTGCCGGAAAAAGAAGAGTTGACGCGGAGCGTGCGAGGGGTATTAACCCGGATTTCCCAGATGACTTCCCGCACAATGGCACGCGATTTGCGCCACACCTTGTAAAAACAGCGGTTTGTACGCTCAACATGCCATCGTGAC
>JAWXAV010000069.1:0-36830 GCA_034439695.1 Bythopirellula sp.
CATCAATATTTACCTCAAATCCGCCCGCACCCGGAGCCCCCGCGCCAGCCCACGGATTCCCTCCCGGCCGTGGACCGCCGCCACCACCCCCAAATGTTTCGTACGCGTTGCCATACCGATCGTAAAGCTCGCGCTTCTGCGGATCGTTCAACACGTCGAACGCAGCCTGGACCTGCTGGAATTTCTCCTTGGCCTTGGCATCGTTCGGATTGAGGTCGGGGTGATGCTTACGAGCCATCTGGCGATACGCCTTTTGGATTTCCTCCGGCGTCGCTTGACGACTCACCCCCAAAGTTTCGTAATGATCTGCTGCCATGCGTTTGGAACGGATAGGAATGAAGAATTGCCCGAATCCACCTCATTTTACCGGTTGCCACTACGAAGGATAGCGGCCAGCGGTTCGAGGGAGCGTGCTAGACTTGCAATATGTCGGAGACCATGCCGAATGTGCCGTTTTGCTGTGTTTTGCGGGGAGTTGCCGTTGTTCGCTCGACGAGTTTTTGAAGCCTGTCTTGCCTTCGTGCTGATCGCGACGATTTGTGATCGAACGCGCGCGGCGGGTTACGACGGCGTACTTACGATCACCGTCGCCGAGGAAGGCACCGGCCAAGCGATCCCCGTGCGAATGGAACTCCGCAAGGCCGGCCGGCCAATCCGCATCCGTCCCGAGGGCGCGATCGCCATTGATGGCTACTTAGTCTTTGAAGGTTCGGTGACGCTCGAGTTAAAGAAAGGTAACTACGAATTCTTCATCGAAGCGGGTCCGGAATTTCAAACTCGCCAAGGCCATTTCGCAATCGAGCGCCATGCCGAGGATGAGACGGAAGTTCTCCTGACACGGCGGGTTAACATGCGGAGCGAGGGCTGGTGGGCCGGCGATCTGGATGTTGCTCAGAAGTTTGACAACATCCCGCTCTTGATGCGCGCCGCAGGTCTCGACTACGTGCCTGTAACGATGCAAGAAAACGACAACGGCAAATGCCGCGTGGTGAAGCAAGTGCCCGCGGCAGTGATTTCGGAATTCTCACCGCCCCTCTTTGGACCATGGGCCGTGGTCGATAACCGGCGCGGCGGCGGCTTACTATTCGTCGGCAAGGATGATCTGCCGCAAGTCTGTGAACTCCCCGCGGATGAATCGTCGCTACCAATTCTCGCAACGACCAGCGAATCCAACACACGCGCGATTGCCCTCAGTCCTTATGCCTGGGAGCTGCCCTTGTGGATCGCCTCGGGCAAGCTCGACGCGGTGGAAATCATTCACCGCCAGGCACTCGTCGACAAAGCGATTGCCAAGGAAACAAACGGCTACCCCCGTGACAAGAAATTCTTCCCAGGCGCGATGGGCAACGGCCGTTGGAGCGAAGCAATCTACCATCATCTCCTTAACTGTGGCATTCGTATCCCTCCCACCGCCGGCAGCGGCTCGGGAAACAATGGCAATCCTATCGGCACCAACCGAGTCTACGCCTATTGCGGCGAACAGTGTTCGCCAGAAGCATGGCTTGCCTCTTTGCGTTCCGGCCAAGTGATGGTCACCAACGGGCCTCTCCTGCGGACGAAAGTGGAAGGCCACGTCCCTGGACATGTCTTCCCGATTGCCATTGGCGAAGAACGCGAATTCCAGATCGCGCTGAGCCTTACCTTCTACGAAAAGGCAGCGGTCGAGTACTTGGAAATCCTCAAGAATGGTGCAGTCATGCATCAAATTCGGCTCAAGGACTTAGCAGCGAAACAAGGCCAACTGCCAACGCTCAAATTCGCCGAGAGCGGCTGGTTTGCCGTGCGAGCCATGACCGGCAACACTAAGAATTACCAATACGCCACGACCGGCCCCTACTATGTGGAACGCAACAACGAGCCACGCATCAGCCGCCGCAGTGTGGATTTCTTCCTCGCATGGCTCGACGCGGCGAAAGCTGAATTTTCTGACAACAAAGCGAGACAAAAAGAGATCGCCACGGCATCCACTTATTGGGAGGATTTACTCTCTAAAGCCAATGCTGAGTAATGTTAAACTGAATTTCCTCAGCGATTGGACACGGCTGGACTACTCAAATTGCCTTGGAGGCTACCTCAATGGCTTTTCTGGAACAGAACATACTCAAAAGACAGTGGTTTGTTTGTCAAACGGTTCTGATAGTGACATTCCTTGCCAACATTGCAGTTGGACTTGAGGAAAGACCTCCTCAAGAAATGATTACCTTACCCGTGCGCGTGGTAAATGAGTCAGGGGAGCCAGTCGCAGGAGTGAAAGTCATTCCCTGGGCATTGCGGTGTTCGCAAGGGCACGGCAGTTGGCATGAGAAAACTCTGGGTAAGCTTCCTGAATTCACGACGGATGACGAAGGTCGAGCTGAGGTCACTTATCCGCGCTATGTCAGCCCCGATGAATTTGTGCGGACCACCGAGGTGACGCTCTCCGTCGATCAAAGAGACTACGTTTATATCAGCCACGAGAATGTCAATGTACCACGGGGGGAGCAGGTACCCCACGAGATTACTCTCCATCGCGGTGCGACGGTGGAAATCACACCTCTTGAAAATGGCAAACCCGCAGAATTCGAGGGGCTTTACGCAGTCTGGTCAGATAATCGTCCTTCGCAAACAGATGGCGTGCCCGTCAAAACACAAGATGGCCACTTGCAAAGACCGGCCATGCCTCCAGGTTCGGGGCAGGTGCTTTTGGCTCGAATCATCGATGGACGAGCGACTCACTTTAGCTCCATCATCGATCTGGAACTCAAAGCACAGGAGAGGTTGCAGCGCGAAGTCGACCTGCGTCCTGCCGTGCAAATCAGCGGTATGTTAAGTGACAATGTTCCGCGACCAGTAAAAAATGGTCGGGTTGCGATCCTCACTCTTGAGAAGGATCCGTCGAAAGAGAATGTCAACTGGGTGGCATGGTCAACTGTTGCTGAAGATGGAAGTTTTAAGATTGAGGCTTGGCCAGCAGGCGAGACACTTCAATTGATTGCGTTGAGTGATGGTTATATCGCGGAATCGGGCGTGGCCCCGGCAGTGGCCAAGCCGCCTCGTCAGCCTGATCCATTTAATCGTCCCCAAGTGTTCTTGCCAGACTCACAAAGCGAGCCACTCATTGTGAAAATGGTGCCAATGGTCGAGTGCAGGGTGGACGTGGTGAACGAAGATAATACCCCTTTGTCGGGAGTCGAGGTCGCATCCTGTCCGAATGTGGGATGGTGGAATTATGGTTCGCAAATTTATTGCGGTTACTTGCATTCCTCCGAAAAGTACCTCGTCACCCGGGACATAGATTTGAGTGTCGATTCAACATTGCCCGCTCCGTTCACTGTAACAACAGATGAAAAGGGAAGGACGCGACTTTTCTTGCCCGTTGGCAAGGAAGATTTGTATGCTGGAAATGATGACTATGAGTTGCCGATCAACCGAGGGCGGCGGGACGTAGAAGTCGAACTCATCGCTGGCGAGACGGCTCAAGTTCGCTTGGTCTTGCAGCGAAAAGGCAAAGAATTCTTGGGGGAATGGGACAAACTGGCCGGCGTACTCTTTGGTTGCACAGGCGACGAATGCCGCCGGTTGCTCGAAGACCCTGGTTTCCGCAAGCGGATCACAGGCGTTCGCTTGAAGCTCGACGAGGCCGAGAATGCGACTGACCCAGATTTGTTACGAAGCGCCTTCGCCGAGATTTCGGCGGCGTTCGATGAAGTGGATGACGAAGAGGAAGCTAACCGTTGGAGGCGCAAAGCCGACGAGCAAGCCGCCAACTTGGAAAAGGGCCGTACCGAGCCCGCAAAAAAGCCGTAACCGATTCCACCTCCACATCTCATGGAAATGGATTTGATCGAATTCGGCCAACACGCGCTAGGCCGGTGTTTCGACGGAAAGTTCTCGCCATTGGTTGATCCGTGGATCGCGGTGGCCGTAGAGTTCGAGGAGCGCGTTTTCGATCCAAGCCCGGTCAAGGGTAGCGCCTTGCGATCTCAGAATTGACTCAATGTCAACGAGATCCTTGCGTCGAAAGAACATCATCTTGAAGACGCAGAGGGTTTCGGCGTCCCAAATGTATGCCTGCCGATTGCCCAGGGGCACTTCGCGGCGCCTCGCTTTCGCCAGTTCATAGAACGGCGACATGGGAAGGAACACGTCGAGGCGAAGCCCCAGAAGCCGCACTTGGCAGAAGGTATGCTCCTTCAACGTTTCTTCGATTCGCAGGCGGTCGAACTCACAACCGATCTGATCGAGCATACGCATACAGCCGTCGGGATCGTCGAGCGGCAGATAGAGTGTTACGTCTACGTCTAGGGTAGAGCGGGGCTCAGCCCAGAAACCGAGCGCGATGGCCCCACCCAGCGCGTAATCGCACTCCGCCGCTTCCAAGCGGGCGGACAATTCTTCGGCGACTTGGTACGAGTCAGGGTTACTGGGAAGATTCACGGGCGATCCGGGCATGCTCGGCGAGGAAGTGCCAGGTGGATTCGGGCCAGGGTTCAGGCTTGGGTTCGGGTAGTCTCCCACGACGACGATCACGCGCGATCGCCGCGCCCGCCCGGCAAGCCAGGGCCAAGCGGCGAGAACGTTCTTCCATCGACGCGGGTAATTCCGCGTTCGATTCCATCAGTTTGATGGCGTCGATGGAGGTCGACAGTCGGTTAGCGCTGGAAGGCATGGTTGAGGCCGCAAGACCTAGTGCGTTGTCAAAGCTTGATTATAGGATTAGCCGTTGGGCGCTAGCCCACGGTTGGAGCGGGAAAAACCGAGGGCTAGCGCCCCGCAGCTGATTTGTCTACCCCCCAGTTTTGGCTTTGACACATCACTAGGAGGTCAAGTTAATTGTAGCTTGCCAGAGTAAATTGCGGAGGGGCGGATCGCAGCAATCCCCTTAAGTTTGTGGTAGGTTGGGGCGAGTCGCTGTTATTCTACTTTCGCGCCGTGGAACTTGTAAGTGACTTCCCCCATCTGGCCGTTAGGCAAATCCTTTTTCGTATCGACGGGCAACAAGCTTCCCTGGGTCGAATTTAAGAGATCGCGTTGCGAGCGGAATTCGTCGCCTCCTTGCCAAGCCGCCGCGCGGACGTAGCTGCCGTCCGACATCAAGATGCGTGCCCGGGTATTATCCCGCATGTAGATCGGCACGATTTCATCGCAAATCCGCTGCCGGGGTTCTTCCGCCTCGATGGGGAACATCACTTCCACACGACGGTCGAAGTTACGCGGCATCCAGTCGGCACTCGACAAAAACACTTGTGCCTTGGCCCCTTCCCCGAAAATGAAAATGCGGCTGTGTTCCAAGAAACGGTCCACGATACTGCGAACGTGTATCGTCTCGGAGATTCCTTCGAGTCCTGGCCGAAGGCAGCAGATGCCGCGAATCACCAGTTCAATCGGCACGCCGGCTTGGCTGGCGCGGTACAACGCTTCAATCGTTTCCCGATCGACCAGCGAATTCAGCTTCGCAAAAATGAACGCTTTCTTCCCCTCGCGGGCGCGCACGGCTTGCTCGTCAATCAATTCCATCGTCCGGCGGTGCATATCCTGGGGAGCGATAATCAGCTTTTGCCATTCGTGGCCTTGCGAATAACCAGTGAGAAAGTTGAACAGCGCCGAAGCATCCTCGGCAAAGGCTTTGTCGGCGGTAAACAGCCCGAGATCTGTGTACAATCGGGCAGTCGTAGGGTTGTAGTTCCCCGTACTGAAATGAACGTAACGGCGCACCTTCTTGCCTTCCTGCCGCACAACCATCGCCAGCTTGCAGTGGGTTTTGAGGTCCATAAACCCGTACACCACATGCACGCCGGCCCGTTCCATCTGCCGCGCCCAGATGATGTTGTTTGCTTCATCGAAACGCGCTTTCAACTCCACAAGTGCGGTAACTTGCTTGCCATTCTCAGCGGCCTGAATCAGAGCGCGGACGATCGGGCTGTCGCCACCGCTCGTGCGATAGAGCGTTTGCTTGATGGCCAGCACGTTCGGGTCTTCCGCCGCTTCCTGGATAAACTGCACCACAGGATCAAACGAATCAAATGGATGATGCAACAAGATATCACGCTGCCCGACGACATTCAGCAAATTGTCGGTCCGCCGCAACTCGGTCGGTATCCTTGGAACAAACGGTGGATCGCGCAAGGCATCTTTGTCGGCGATACGAATCAATTCGTTCATGCAGGTGAGATCGAGCATGCCCTTGATATGGTAAACGTCGGAATAAACGCGGCCATCCACTTCATCGCGGACGTGCAGGTTCTCTTCGTTCACCAGCATGGCGAGCAAATCGTTGCTAATCCCCGCTTGCACTTCCAATCGCACGGCTTCGGAGTGCTGCCGCACGCGGAGTTTTGATTCGATGGCCCGCAGCATGTCGTCCGATTCGTGCTCCAGCACGTCGATGTCCATGTCGCGAGTCATGCGGAACGACGCATGATGCGAGATTTCATAGCCGCCAAACAGTTCCGGCAACTTGGCGGCAAGCAATTCTTCAAGCATCACATATTTGTTTTCACCCGGTTGGCCGACGTCGATAAACCTCGGCAACACCGTCGGCAATTGCACAACAGCGAAAATATCGGTCGGGCCAAAACCGCTCGACCTGTGCAACAGCGCCACCAAATAGAAACCACGATTGTGAAACCGTGGGCTTGGGTGGCTAGGGTCGATGGCCATCGGCGTGAGCACGGGAAACGCCCGTTGGCGGAAAAACTCGTTCACGGTCTTTCGCTGGGCTTTGTCCAAATCTTTTTCAGCCAAAATGTGAATGTTGTTCTGCGCAAGCTCCGGCAAAATCGCATCGTTGAGGCATCGATACTGCTCGTCGACCATTTGGCGGGTGCGTTCCGAAATACGCAACAATTGTGCGAGCGGGGTGAGCCCATCTGCCGTGATGTCTTGCGGAGCCACGCCGCCAAAGGCTTGCTCGCGCAGTCCCGCCACGCGGACCATGAAGAACTCATCAAGATTCGAGCTAAAGATCGACAAGAACTTCGCCCGCTCCATTAGAGGATTGGACGATTCTTGGGCTTCCTCCAATACCCGCGCATTGAACTCCAGCCAACTCAACTCGCGGTTGATAAAGTGCTCGGGCAGAAAAGTGAGCGGCGATTCCGACATGATGCAGCAAAAAACAGGTGGCAATTTCTCAGGCAGCCCAAACGGCATAACGTGCCTATTCAGTATAGCTTATTGACAGGCCGAAATCCGGCCAGAGGCACTTGAGGCGGAAAAAGGGATAAGCTAAATGGGAACCTTAATCACGTTGCGATTGTGGCGTACCGCAGGGCCGATAAGTTGCGTCATATCGTCCGAATCCAGAGCTTCCCGCTCCAGGAGGGCACCTGCCAGGGCTTCGAGTTTATCGCGGTTTTCGGTGATGAGGCGGCTTGCTCGATCCGCGGCGGCATGCAAAATCTTCGCCGTTTCTTCATCAATGATCTGGGCCGTTTGCTCGCTGAATGTGCGTTGCTCGTGAGCCATTTCACGGCCGAGGAATGGATGCTCCTCACCATTGCTGTAGGCCACGGGTCCAATCCGCTCGCTCATGCCCCACCGCGTGACCATCTTACGGGCGAGTTCGGTACCACGTTTGAGGTCATTTTCCGCGCCGGCGCTAAATTGATCAAACTGCAGCTTCTCCGCAGTGCGCCCGGCGAGAATCATCGTGAGCATCGCCTGCATTTGAGTCTGATTGGCGTTGAAGCGATCTTCCTCGGGCACAAGTTGCGTCACACCCAGCGCGCGGCCGCGCGGGATGATGGTCACTTTGTGGACTGGCTCACAATCGGGGAGCAACCAAGCCACAAGTGCATGGCCAGATTCGTGATACGCCGTGACTTTCTTGTCCTCGGGGGTCAGAATATCTTCACGCATCGACCCCATGAGCACTTTGTCACGGGCGTATTCAAAATCGTCGGGGCCAACCTTGTCTTTGTCCTGCCGAGTAGCCCACAGCGCGGCTTCGTTGACGAGGTTGCGAATGTCGGCCCCCGTGAGGCCCACGGTGGCACGCGCCAGTTTGTCAAAATCGACTTCCTCGGTCAGCGGCACATTTTTGCTGTGCAATTCAAACAGTTCTTTGCGACCACGCACCGTGGGGCGATCCACCGTCACATGCCGGTCAAAACGGCCCGGTCGCAACAAGGCGGGATCAAGCACATCGGGACGATTCGTGGCTGCGAGCACGATCACCGTGGAAGTGGGACTAAAACCGTCCATCTCGCTCAAGATTTGATTGAGCGTCTGTTCGCGTTCATCATGGCCGCCACCAAGTCCCGCGCCGCGCTGGCGACCGACGGCGTCGATTTCATCAATGAACAAGATCGACGGCGCATTGTCCTGTGCCGTCTTGAACATATCACGCACTCGGCCCGCGCCGACACCCACAAAAAGTTGGATGAACTCGGAACCGTTGATCGAAAAAAACGGCACGCCCGCCTCTCCAGCCACGGCACGAGCGAGCAGAGTCTTCCCTGTTCCCGGTGGCCCCATGAGGAGCACACCCTTGGGAACTTGGGCACCAAGGCGCTGGAATTTGGGAGCGTCCTTGAGGTACTGCACGATCTCATCGAGGTCTTTTTTGACCCCATCGAGGCCGGCCACATCGTCGAATGTGATTTTCTTATCGTTGGCATCATAGCGACGTGCCGGGCTTTTGATGACACCCCCCAACATGCCACCACCCATCATCTGGTCGCGCGTGCGGCGCATCATGTTCCAGGCAAAAAAAACGAGAAGCCCTAGCCCAAGCAGCGACACAAAGAAAAACACGTCGTCGTAGTTCGCGGGATTTTCGGCACGGATCTCAATTTTTTGGGCGCGTAGCTTCTGCAGCCATTCCTCGCCGACTTGCGGGGGCAACGTGGCCTGGAAACGCTTGATCGGAGCCGGCGGCTTGTCGGCCAATGCCTCGGCGTTCGGAATCGTCACGGGCTCTTTGAACTCGCCGACAACCTGCCTCGCTTGGATGTTGATCTTGGCCACGTTGTTCTCGTCAATCTGATCGAGCAACTGGCTATAAGAAATGGTGGGGTCGGCCCCCCAACTTGAAAACAACAAAAACAAGGTCGCGAAGCCCAGCAACAGGAACACCAACCACTGCGCAGGATTCCGCTGTGGGCCAGGTGGTTTCGCGGAGTCGGTGTTCTGTTCCTTGTCGGCCATGAAATCGCGGGGTTAGAGAGGCTGGGTTCAATAGCTGGGGATCGAATGAGCAAGCAACCTCATTCTAGGCGGAGCGTCTCTGAAATTCGAGCGGGGTAGACATGACCCGGGTCACTAATTGAAGCGTTCGACCTGCCCTTGAACCTTGCCATCTTTGAACGTGGCCTCGGCGATTTTCTTGCCGCTCTCGTCGAACTCGGTCATCAGTCCGTCGAGTTGGCCGGCCTTGAATTGCGACTGTTGACGCAATTGGCCGTTCTCGTAGTAAGTCGTCCGCTCGCCTTCCACTTTGCCCTCCACGATATTGGCCTTCACTTTGGGAGTTTTGCCATCAGCGTAGTAAGTGCTCCACTCGCCATCCCGAATACCGTTCTTGAAGCCTTGCTTGCCTTCCAGCGTGCCATCGGCTCGACGGACCTCATACGCACCGTCAGGTTTTCCTTTCTTCAAGGTAATTGTCTTGCAAAGCTCGCCGTTGGGATGCCAATAATTCCACTCGCCTTCCATCACACCTTGAACGTAATTGCCTTCGCAGAACTTCTGGCCATCGGGATAATATTCAATATACGGCCCATCGTTCACGTAAGTATCGTCTGAAAGAATTGATACGTTACGCTCGAAGCGGACTTTGCCGTTCTCGTATTTATCTTCGACCTTCTGACGCCGGGATTCCCGCGCCGGCGGATCGACTTCCGGCTCGTCAAGATAAACGGCGTCAGACTTCGCTTCCTGTGCGGAGGTCGGTGACACGAACGTAATTGAGACAATCAGAACGGAAAGTACGGAAAACAACTTCAACAACGACATGGATCAATCCTGAAAAAATTGATGATAACAAAAACGAATCGACAAAATGTCAACGCTGGTCCAAGGGCTTGGGCAGACTATTCAGTATGACATGCCTCCCGCCGGAGACCAATTGGCTGGACGCTGGGCCAGCAGCAAAAACGCAACTTCGTGCGATGCGTTTGTGCGGGCTGATTGGGTTATGCCAGTAAGCCACTAAATTCGCCAATCTGCGGGAAAACAGGCGTCTTTTTCGACGACCAGAATACCGTCCCGCAGTGAGCAAGATTCGTTGATCTCGCAGTCCTCCTGGTTCCCGGGATTGACGATCTGGGCCCGGGCACCGATGCGACAGTTCTTGTCGATGATCGCCTTCTCAATCAGGGCCCCTTCGCCGATGCCAATTGGGGGGCGATCGGTGTCCCGAGCAATGTCATCAGCGGTTTCGTAAAAGTCGGCACCCATGATGATCGAATCTCGGATCGTCACGTTGCGGCCAATCTTGCAACGCAAACCGACCACGCTGTTCACGATATGCGTGCCCGGCTCGATGATGCAGCCATCGGCCACGAGGCTGCTATCGACTTTCACCCCGTCAAAGCGCGTTGGCGGCAGAAACCGGGGACGAGTGTAGATTGGGGCCGTGGGCGTGGTGAGTTCATAAGGAGCATTAGGCCGGGTGAGCTGCAAATTCGCTTCGAAGAACGAACGGATCGTGCCGATGTCTTCCCAGTAACCGTCGAACAAATGCAATTGCACCTTGTGCGTGTCGATCGAAGTGGGAAACACTTCTTTGCCGAAATCGTGGTGATGAGTCTCATGCAAAAGTTCGGCGAGCACGTTGGCATTAAAAACATAAATCCCCATGCTCGCCAGACAATCACGCCCCTGGCTCTCGATCCCCTGGGCATCAATCCAAGCGGGCGGGGTACGGACCGAATTCAGCACTTCCTCGCTAGTGGGCTTCTCGGCAAAACCGATAACTTGACCCGCGTCGTTCGTGCGCATGATGCCCAACGACGAGGCTTCGCTGCTATGCACCGGCTTGGCCGCGATGGTGATGTCGGCCTCCGCATCGCAATGGGTCTTGATCATCTCGCCAAAATCCATGCGATAAAGCTGATCTCCCGACAAGATCACGACATATTTGATGCCCGGCTGCGTCAGGTAGCGGAGATTCTTTCTCACCGCGTCAGCGGTGCCTTGATACCAATCCGTCCCCTCCGCCATGGTTTGCTGCGCGGCGAGGATTTCGACGAACCCGCCACTGAAATTGTCGAAGCGATACGTGCCGCGAATGTGACGGTGCAGGCTCACCGACATAAACTGCGTCAGCACGTAAATACGGTTCAGGTGGCTGTTCAGGCAATTAGAAAGGGGAATATCGATCAAACGATACTTGCCGGCGAGCGGCACGGCAGGCTTGGAACGATATTTCGTGAGCGGCATGAGCCGCGTCCCTTGGCCCCCACCCAACACCACCGCAATTGCATCACGCATGAGAAGTGAATCCTAATTCATGAGGCATCGCTAAGCCGCCAGCGACCGCTTGCGGCTTAGCGATGCAATTCTGTCTAACCTTTGACCACAAAATTAACCATCCGTCCAGGAACGGCAATCGTCTTGCTGATGACCTTACCGACCAACTGCACGGCAATCTTCTCATCCGACCGAGCCGCCTGCTCCAACGCTTGAGCATTTGCATCCGCGGCGACGGTGATCTTACCGCGCAGCTTACCGTTGATTTGCACGGGTATTTCCAGTTCCGATTCGACGAGTAAAGATTCATCGTATGCTGGCCACGCTTCATAAGCCAGACTATTTTTATGGCCCAAAGATTGCCACAATTCTTCTGCAATATGGGGCGCAAATGGTGCTAACAAGAGCACAAACGGCTCCATCACGGCCCGTGGCCGTCGATCCGCCTTGGTGAAAAAGTTAGTAAATTCCATCATCCGAGCGATGGCCGTGTTGAACGAGAGCTTAGTAATATCCTCGGTCACCGCTTTGATCGTTTTGTGCAACATGCGAAGTTGCTCGGTCGTGGGCGTCTCCTCACTGACCGCCCCGTTGAGCGTGTTGCCGTCGGCATGATCGTCGAGAATCATCCGCCAGGCACGGTTCAAGAACCCAAACACACCGCTCACTCCTTCCATGCTCCACGGCTTCGCGGCTTCCAACGGCCCCATAAACATTTCGTAAAGCCGCAGCGAATCCGCGCCATATTCCTTCACCACCGTGTCTGGGTTAATGACGTTGCCACGGCTCTTCGACATCTTCTCGTTATTTTCACCAAGAATCATCCCTTGATTCACAAGCTTGTGAAACGGCTCGGGATTAGAGACCACGCCCCGATCAAACAGCACCTTGTGCCAAAAACGTGAATACAACAGATGCAGCACTGCGTGCTCAGCACCGCCAATGTACAAGTCGACCGGCATCCACGCCTTTTCAATTGCTGGATCAATCGGCGCGCTCGCGTTTGTCGGATCGAGAAACCGCAAGTAATACCAGCAACTCCCCGCCCATTGCGGCATTGTGTTGGTTTCGCGCTTGTAACGCACCCCGTCGATCACGGGATACAGCCACTCCTCGGGAGCCTTGTCGAGCGGCGGTTCAGGCCGGCCGTGCGGCTTGAAATCTTCGAGGTGCGGCAGATCAACCGGCAAGTCTGCTTCGGCCACCGCACGCACCCGACCCGTTGCTTTTCCCGCCGCATCGAGCTCATGCAAAATCGGAAATGGCTCACCCCAAAAACGCTGCCGACTGAACAACCAATCACGGAGTTTGTAATTGACGGCTTGTTTGCCTACGCCATGCTCCGCCAGCCAAGCCGTGATTTTTTTCTTGAACTCAGCCGTGGTGAGACCACTAAACTCACTAGAGTTAATGGCTCTACCATGTTCAGAATAGACTTTCTCCCCTGCCAAAACCTGCGCCCGATCGCTGGCGGTTTCGCCGGGATCAACCACCGCCTTGATCGGAATCCCATACTGCTTGGCAAATTCAAAATCCCGCTCATCATGCGCGGGAACCGCCATGATCGCCCCCGTGCCGTAACTGATGAGCACATAATCAGCGATCCAAATCGGCACCTGCTCGCCATTCACGGGATTGATGGCGTAAGTCCCGGTAAAGACGCCTGTTTTCTCCTTGGCGAGTTCCGTACGGTCGAGATCGCTCTTAGCCGCCGCCTTGTCGCAATAGGTTTTTACTGCCGCAATATTTTCAGGCTTGGTGAGTCGCTCAACAAACGGGTGCTCGGGCGCGATGACCATATATGTTGCGCCAAACAGCGTATCAGGCCGAGTGGTGTAGATGCGCAGCACATCATCACTCGGCTTACGAGGAAACCCCTGGACTGGTCGCTGAAGCGACCAGTTTGCTTGGGCACCGATCCAAAAATCCACCTCCGCCCCCGTGCTCCGCCCAATCCAATTCCGCTGGAGCGCCTTCACGCTCTCGGGCCAATCCACCAGCTCCAAATCTTTTTCGAGCCGACTCGCATAGGCCGTGATTCGTAGCATCCATTGCCGCAGCGGCATCCGTACTACAGGATGCCCACCTCGCTCGCTCATGCCATCGATCACCTCCTCATTGGCGAGTACCGTCCCCAATGCGGGACACCAATTCACTGGCGCAAAACTTTGAAACGCCAAGCGGTGCTCATCGCAATAGGTCCGTACCGCATCCTCGCCAGCGTCCGCCACATCGGCGGGAATCGGCAGTTCCGCAATCGGCCGGCCCTTCTGCTGTTCTTCATCGAACCACGTGTCAAAAAGTTGCAAAAATATCCACTGCGTCCAGCGAAAGTATTCCACGTCGGTCGTGGCCAGTTCCCGCGACCAGTCGTAACTGAACCCCAGCATTTTCAACTGCCGGCGAAATGTGGCGATGTTCTTCTCCGTCTGAATTCGCGGATGTTCGCCCGTCTTGATCGCGTGTTCCTCGGCCGGCAAGCCAAACGCATCGAACCCCATCGGATGCACAACGCTCTTACCCTGCATGCGGGCCGCGCGGCAGACTATGTCGGTCGCCGTGTAGCCCTCGGGGTGCCCGACGTGCAAGCCATCGCCGCTTGGGTAGGGAAACATGTCGAGCGCGTAGAGCTTGTCGCCCTGCGGCATGCGCGGGGCGGCGAAGGTCTGGTGCTCGTCCCAATAGGCTTGCCATTTGGGTTCGACGACGGCGGGGTTGTAGCGAGGCATATTAAATTGCGGAGTGTGGAATTCGGATTGCGGAATAAAAAGCGAGCCGGGTCGTCTCGACCCCGATTACACCGCGACTGTGGGAGACGCACAAAACCGCTCATTCTATCGCAGTTTGAGCCTCGCGCGAACCGCGCAGCCGTTGACGTTTATTGGCTCAGCTAAGTACGATAGCCAGTTTGTAGCGACTTCCTGCCTGACCAGGGGATCATGGCTCTTTGCCCATGTTTTGAGGAAAATGGATAAAACCAAGGTGGCGATCATCGGTTTGGGGACCGTCGGTTCCGGAGTAGCGAAGCTGCTTTTGGATTACGGCGACCGCACCGCCCGCCACGCAGGTCGCACCTTATGGCTAGAAAAGGCGGTCGTTCGCGATCTGAAAAAAACACGCGCCTGCGATCTTCCCGCAGGAATTCTGACCGACGACCTCGACGAAGTGCTCGACGATCCCGAGATTGAAGTGGTTGCCCACTTGGTTGGCGGCATCGAGCCGGCCCGTACGATCATGCTCAAGCTGCTGGAACGCGGCAAAGATGTCGTCACTGCCAATAAGGCACTGCTCGCTGAACACGGCCCCGAGCTATTTGACCGCGCCCGTGAACTAGGCCGCTCGATTGCCTTCGAAGCCTCGGTTGCCGGCGGCATTCCCATCATCGCCAACATCGGCCAGTGCCTCTCGGCCAACCAAATTGAATCGCTCCACGGCATTCTCAACGGAACAAGCAATTTCATTCTCACCAAGATGCACGAAGATGGTGCCGCCTATGCCGAGGTACTCGCCGAGGCGCAGAAGCTGGGTTACGCGGAAGCCGATCCGACGATGGATGTCGATGGCGCCGACGCCACCCAGAAATTGTCCATTCTCGCACACCTCGCCTTTGGTGCCCGTGTCGATTGGCAGGACATTCCCCGCTCGGGAATCGACACACTCGACGTGGCCGATGTGCGCTACGCCCAAGAAATGGGTTACAAGATTAAGTTGCTCGCCGTCGCACGGTTGGTTGGCGACGGCCTGGAACTTCACGTTTCACCGACACTCTTAAAAGCCGGCACACCGCTCGCCGAAGTGGGCGGACCGTTCAACGCGATCCGCGTTGTTGGCGATGCGGTAGGGCCACTGCTATTTTACGGTGCCGGCGCGGGGCAAATGCCAACTGCCTCGGCGGTCGTGGCAGACATGATCGATACCGCCGTCGGTCGCACGAAAATCACCTTCAAAACGCTCGAACTCTGGTCCCGCCGCGAAGCTCGCGTCACCCCCAACGATTACGCCCAAGCGAAGGGTCGATTTTATCTGCGCGTCAACGTCCAAGATCACCCCGGCGTGCTCGCCCAAATCACGGCGGCACTCGGTAAGCAACAGGTCTCGATTTCATCGGTCTTACAACACGAAGCTGAAGCTGGCAGCCAAGTTTTGCCGCTCGTGATCATGACCCACGAAACCACGGAAGGCGCTGCAGCCAAGGCTTGCAAAGAAATCAGCGCCCTCGCTTGTATCAAAGGCGACCTCGTCCGTATGTGGGTGAGAGATTGATAACCACAAAGTCACGAAGGGCACGAAGAATTTCAAGTACTATGCACGAACCAATACCCGACGACACTGAGAAGATTGCGCATGAAATCATTCAAGGTGCTTTTCGAGTCCATAAAGCATTAGGCCCCGGACTTCTCGAATCGGTATACGAGTCGTGCCTGTGTCATGAGCTGACGAAATCTAATTTGAGATTTGTAAGACAGGGGACACTGCCAATCGTTTATGATGGGTTGGTACTGGAATCGGGTTTAAGAATTGATCTCTTAGTCGAATATTGTGTTGTCGTAGAATTGAAATCCTGTGACAAGTTAATCCCATTGCACGAAGCCCAACTAATCACTTATTTGAAACTATCGAACAATCGTTTAGGACTTCTGATAAATTTCAACGTCCGACTACTTAAAGATGGGCTTAAAAAAATTGTTCTTTAACACCGATTAAACTTTGTGCCCTTCGTGCCTTTGTGGTTAATTAACTATGAAATACGCGATCATCATCCCCGACGGTGCCGCCGATGAGCCGCAAGCGTCACTCAATGGGTTGACGCCACTTGAGGCCGCGAACACATCGGCGATGGATGCCGTGGTCGCCTCGGGGGTCATCGCTCGCGCGTGTCACACCCCCAAAGTGCTCCCCGCTGGGTCCGAAGTCGGTAATATGAGCCTCTTGGGCTACAACCCACTCACCAACTTCACAGGCCGCGCACCGATTGAAGCCGCCGCGCAAGGGATCGAACTCTCCGCCGAAGATTGGGCGATTCGCTGCAACTTGGTCACAGTCCAAGACCAAATCATGAACAGTTTCACGGCCGGGCATGTCTCCACCGAGGAAGCTACCGAATTGTTAGCCACAGTGCAGGAAAAGCTCGGTGGCAACGGCTTAGAATTCGTTCCTGGCGTGAGTTATCGCAATCTGCTGATCTGGCGTGGCAAAGAACGGCCCGCACCGTTCACCATGGAAATGCGAGCTACCCCGCCGCACGATCTCACCGACAAATCAGTACTGGACAATTTCCCTCGCGGTCCCGGTAGCGATATCCTCAACGAATTGATGACCGAAACCATCGCTCTCTTTGCCGACCATCCCGTAAACAAACGCCGTATCGCCGCTGGCAAACCACCCGCGACGAATGTCTGGCTCTGGGGCATCGGCAAGGCACCCAAATTGCAACCCTTCACCGAGGCCTACGGCCCACGCGGAGCGATGATCACGGCCGTCGATTTGCTGCGCGGCTTGGCAGCTCTCATCGGTTGGCAGCGGATCGAAGTCCCTGGCGCGACCGGCTACACCGATACCGATTACGCCGCCAAGGGCCGCTACGCGATTGACGCCCTCAAGGAAGTCGACCTCATCTGCGTCCACATCGAGGCCTCCGACGAAGCTTCGCATGAAGGTGACTGCGGCAAAAAGGTGAAATCGCTCGAAGAGATCGACACCCACGTCGTCGGACCGTTGGTGGAGGCGCTCAAGTCGTACGGCGATTACCGCGTGATGATCTCCCCTGATCACCCAACATTCCTCGCCACCAAAACCCACACCCACGGCAATGTCCCCCTAGCCATGGCCGGCACGGGCATCGACCCCGATAGCTTCACAACCTACGGCGACACCAACGCCGCCAACTCAACACTAGCCTTCGACGAAGGCTGGCGCACAATGGGTTGGTTTATTAACAAATAATAACCACAAAGACACGAAGAGCACAAAGTAATACAAATTGATTTTTTAACTTGGTGCCCTTTGTGTCTTCGTGGTTAACAATTATTCCACAATCCGAAATCCACAATCCGAAATTTAAAATGGGTATCATCGTTCAAAAGTTTGGCGGGACTAGCGTCGCGGACGCGGAGAAAATTCTGGCGGCGGCGCGTAAGGCGATTCGCGTTCAGCAGCAGGGCCATCAAGTCGTGATGGTCGTGAGCGCCATGGGCAAGAATACCGACGTGCTCGTCGACCTCGCCGGCCAGATTTCGAGCAACCCCTCCGCGCGGGAAATGGACATGCTCCTCTCCACCGGCGAGCAGGTGAGCGTCGCCCTCATGGCGATGGCCATTCACGAACTCGGCAGCAAAGCCGTCAGCCTCACCGGTGGCCAGATCGGCATCAAGACCGACAGCTCGCACACCAAAGCCCGCATTCAATCGATTTCCACCGACCGCATGCGCAAGCATCTCGAAGATGGCAACATTGTGATCGCGGCTGGCTTCCAGGGCATTGACGACGATTTTAATATCACCACGCTCGGCCGCGGCGGTAGCGACACCACCGCCGTTGCTCTGGCCGCCGTGCTACGCGCTGACGCCTGCCAAATCTATACCGACGTCGATGGCGTATTCACCACCGATCCACGCATCGTCGCCGAAGCGCGAAAGATGAATCAGGTGAGTCACGACGAAATTCTGGAACTCGCCAGCCTCGGTGCCGGCGTGATGCACAGCCGCTCCATCGAGTTTGGCAAGAAATTTGGCGTACCAATCCATGTCTGTAATAGCGCGAGTTTCAGCGACGATCCCGGCACGGTGATTGGTCTGCATCCCGAGAGCATGGATCGCCCCGTGAGCGGCGCGGCCCTCACCAAGAGCGAAGCCTGGATCACGATCAGCCACGTCCCCGATCAACCGGGCACGATGGAAACCGTGTTCTCGAAACTCGGTAAAGTAAACGTGGCTGTCGACATGATCGTGCAAAACATCGGCGAAGGGGGCAAAGCCGAGATTTCGTTCACGGTCCTCGAGGCCGATCTCCCCGCGACGTTGAAGGCTGCCCAAGAAGCCGCCAAAGAGCTTGGCGGGGCGGAAGTGACCCATCAAGCCGACGTGTCGAAGGTTTCCATCGTGGGCCTCGGCATGGCCACCCAAACCGGCGTGGCCGACCGCATGTTTCGGGCGCTGGCCGATGAGGGAATCAACATCCTGGCGATTACCACCAGCCAAATCAAAATTTCCGCCCTCGTCCGACGTGAACAAGCGATGCAAGCCTTACGGGCCGTCCACAGCGAATTTGAACTGGAGAAACCGCCCGGCGACCGCGCCGCTTTTGGCGACAAGCACACCGCCGCCAGTCCGCCCAGTCCCATCGACATAGTGGCTCGTCTGCAGCGGATGGAAGACCTCACGATCGAGAACATTCAACTCGACGAAACCCAGGGCCGCATCACGCTTTCGCAAGTTCCCGACAAGCCGGGAATTTCGGCGGAAGTGTTTGAAGCGGTCGCCGCCGAGGACATCATGGTCGACATGATCGTGCAAGGAACCGGCCGCGATGGGCAAGCGAATCTCAGCTTCACCGTCCCCAAGCAGTCGGTCGCCGCTGCCGCCGAAATCGTTAGCAAGGTCGCCGAGCAACTCGAATGCGGTCCGGTGACGACCGCCGCGCAAATCGCAATCCTCTCGGTCTTCGGCATCGGCATCCGCACTCACACGGGCGTCGGGGTACGCACATTCCAAGCTCTCTCACAAGCAGGTATCAACGTCGAGATGGTCGGCACGAGCGAAATGCGCGTCAACGTGGTCGTCGCCGCCGACAAAGGCCCAGCCGGACTTAAAGCACTTCAAACCGCGTTCTCCGACGTGATCGGTTAACCGCAACGCGATCACTTGGTTAGCCGCGACGCGTAGCGGAGCGCTCTCACTACGGTTCAGCACCGTTAGAGATATCGTGCAGCACGTCTTCCGCCACGTAGATTGGCAGCGGCGGGTCACAACTCACGGCCACGGCAATCGCGTCACTTGGGCGCGAGTCGATCTCGATGAGTTCCCCTTCTTGCCTTACGCGGAGCTGCGCGTAGTAGGTGTGATCCTTGAGCTCGTTGATCACCACGTCCTGAAACTCGCCCCCCATGCTCTCCACCGCATTCACCACCAGATCATGCGTGAGCGGTCGCGGAGCTTCGATCCCATTCACGCGGCGGTTGATGCTCATCGCCTCGAACATGCCGATCAAAATCGGAAAGGTTCGGGTGCCTTCAATCTCGCGCAACCAAATCACCTGCTCGGCGGTGACTTCGCTGATAATGATTCGCGACAATTCCATGGCCACTGGCATGGGAAAACTCCGACAAAAGTTCCGCGTGGTAGGACTGCTTCCTCAATTATACGGTTGATTCCGCGTCGTGTGCTAGAGTCCGGCGAATCTTTGTCTCCGAACCGTTGTGGTCTCACCCGTGTCGGTTGTGCTAGAATTGAGAGAGGTTTCGTTGTTCCGCACATATTCGTCGAGTTGAACCATGGTCGCTCCAGCCATTGCCGTCCCCACCGAAAAAATTGCCGACTTTTGCCGACGCAACGGCATCCGCAAGCTGTCGTTCTTTGGGTCCGTGCTGCGGGACGATTTTCGTCCCGAGAGCGACATCGACGTTCTGGTGGAATTCCAACCGAATAAGGTTATTGGCTGGAAGATTGTCGAGATTGAAGAAGAGCTATCTCACATTTTTGACGGCCGTAAGGTGGATATGGTGAATCCCAAGTATCTCAATCATCGACTCAAAGATCGAATTCTCGATTCGGCTCAGGTTCAGTATGAAGAAAGATGATCTTGTTTTCGTCGGCCATAGGCTTGATGCCGCCCAGTCAATAGCCGCAAAGCTGGAACATGTGGATCGTGAGGCGTTTGACCAAGATGAAAACTTGCGTTTGGCAATCGTGCATTTGATTCAAACCGTAGGCGAGGCCGCTCGCCGAGTATCCGATGAATTTCGCGAAACATCTCCAGTGATCCCATGGCGAACAATTGTGGGCATGCGGCACAAAGTTGTTCACGACTATTTGTATGTCAACTACGACATCGTTTGGGACGTCGCGACGGTTGATTTGCCAGCATTGATTCCCCAACTTCAAGCCATCCTCGGCGAATAGTTGCGATCACGCTAGTTTCCCCAGCGCCGCCTCGACCGACTGCAATTGCTCCCGCACTTCGGCGAGTTTCGCGCGTTGCTCCTCGACCACATTGGCCGGCGCGCGGCTCACGAAATTCTCGTTCGAGAGCTTCGCATTGAGCGAATTGACAAACTTGGCGAGTTGATCCCGCTCCTTTTCCAGCCGCGCGCGTTCGGCTCCCATGTCGAAGAAGGCACTGATGTCGACATGCACTTCCATCCCTTCGAGCGGTTTGCTTGCAGCGCGTTCGGGAGGCAGCACGTTCGGCCCCCAAGCGGTGGCCGTTGCACCTGCCATCGACAAAAAATAGGGTTCCATCGGTTTCAAAAGCTTCACCGTCTCCGCATCGCACTTCACGGAAAATTGAACTGGCTCGCGTGGCGGGATGTTCTTCTCCATGCGAATATTCCGTACCGCCCCCATCACAGTCTGAAACTTGGCGAACTGCGCTTCAATCGTCTTATCGATCCATTGTTCGTCAACCTCGGGCCACGCCGCAACGCACACACTCTTTGTGGCGCGGTCGTGCTTCAGCACGCCGCGATGCGGTGCCACCTCACCGAGCAACTGCCAAACCTCCTCGGTAAGAAACGGTGTCATTGGATGCAACAACCTCAACAGCGAATCAAGCACATGCGCGAGCACTTGTTGCGCAACAGCTCTCTGCTCGGGCACGGCAAACCGCGCCTTCACCATCTCGATATAAAAACTGCAAAACTCATCCCAAGCGAAACCATACAGGGAGCGCGCCGCATCGGCGAAGCGATACTCTGCGAGGGCTTGAGTCACTTCGCCCGTCACCGTGGCGAGCCGTGAAAGCAACCACCGATCTTCGAGCAACAATTCGGAATCTTTTACCGGCGCTGCGGAAAAATCTTCGAGATTCATCAGCGCGAACCGCGAGGCGTTCCACAGTTTGTTGCAGAAATTGCGGCCCAACTCGAACCGTTCGCTCACCGCCGCCCCGCGCGGCAAAGCCTGATCCTCAGCCGTGCCGTGCGACTGCGACCACTGCGTGCCGAACGGCTGTTTGCATTTGTCGCATTCGACGCGAGGCAGCGTGCGATTCTTTTTGGTCTGCGGAATAAGGGCGTGGCAGTGCGGACATTCAAATTCCACCGGCAGCCGCACATCCTGCGTTTCAGTGCAGAGATACGCGATGCCAAACCGCAGCGAATCGGCCCCGAATTTCTCGATCACGTCCAACGGATCAACGCCGTTCCCCTTCGACTTCGACATCGTCTCGCCGTAACCATCGAGAATCTTCGGATGAATGAAGACCTCGTGAAACGGAATCTCGTGCATGTTGTAGAGCCCAGCGAGCACCATTCGCGCGACCCACAGCGTGATGATATCCCGCGAGGTGATCAGTGTGCTTGTAGGATAGAAGTGGGCGAGCTCGGGCGTTTGCTCGGGCCAACCGAGCGTCGAGTGCGGCCAGAGGGCGGAGGAGAACCAGGTGTCGAGGACTTCTTCGGATTGTGGTTCAATCGTTGCAATACTTCGTAAGGAAAGTTCAGGCTCGAAACGAGGATCTGTTGAAGGAGGGTCGGACAGGGATTTGTATCGTTTGCGGAAGCCTTCTAATTCACTCATAGCCTCTTCGGAGCGAGCGCAAACTCGAAAGACGACTCTCCGCCTTTCATCCTGGACTAGGCAGATGTCATTCTCAATCCCACACGCTTTTATGAAACGATTGAACACGTCGCGGAAATCTCCGATCTCGCGTTCAATTTCAGACGTCACGTTCTTTGTTGTATGAACAACAATTTCCCACACAGGGACGCGATGTCCCCACCAGAGTTGGCGTCCTACGGGCCAGTCGCGTTTTTCGCTGAGCCAATCAATATACGTTTTCTTGTAGCGCTCGGGGATGATCTTCACCCATCCATCGCTCACGGCATCCATCGCTGATTGCGCGAGTTCGTCCATCTTCACGAACCACTGATCCGCGAGGTACGGTTCGATGGGCGTTTTGCTGCGGTCGCTGTGGGCCAATTCAATCTCGCGATCCTCTGTCTCGACGAGCAGTTCGGCAGCTTCCATGTCGGCAATCACCGCCTCGCGAGCTTTCTTCATCGTGAGACCGCGATACTTCTCCGGCACGCTGTCATTGAGCGTGCCGTCGGTGTTCATGATGTTGATCGCGCCAATCGCCAAATTTCGTTGCCACACCTGATAGTCGTTTTCATCATGCGCGGGAGTGATCTTCACGCACCCCGAGCCAAGCTCCGGCTTCGCCCATTCATCGGCAATCAGCGAAATCGTTCGGCCCGTTAGCGGCAGTTCCAACTTCACGCCCCGCTTGGCCATGTCACGCAAGGTTTCGAGTTCCTGGAGCTTGGTCTTCCTCCGCGCGGCGATGGAGTCGCATTGCGCTTGAATCTCGGCTTGCTCCTTTTCCGGCGCGTCCAATCGCTTGCGGTTTAGCGCTTCTTCTGCCTTATCCAGCGCCTTTGCCGGATCAGGATGCACCGCCACCGCCGTGTCGCCGAGCATCGTCTCGGGCCGCGTCGTGGCGATGGTGACATGTGTCGGCTCGCCGGGCCGGGGATCCACCACCGGGTAATTAAAGTGCCAGAAGTGGCCCTTGGTCGGCTCGTGAAAAACTTCGTCGTCGCTCACGGCGGTTTGTAGGAATGTGTCCCAGTTGACGAGCCGCTTGCCGCGATAGATTTTGTTGTCCGCAAACAACTTGAAAAACGTCTCGCGCACCGCGCGGGCGCATTGGTCGTCGAGCGTAAACCGCAGCCGCTGCCAGTCGCAACTGCAACCGAGTTGTTTGAGTTGCGAGAGGATTCGCTTTTCGTACTGCTCTTTCCACTGCCAGATGCGCGCGACCAGCTTCTCGCGTGATTCTTGCGGCGTTTTGCCCAATGTATGCCGCGTTTTGCCTTCTTCCTCGAACAGCCGACGCTCCACGACGGCCTGCGTGGCGATCCCCGCATGGTCGGTCCCCGGCATCCAAAGCACGTTATAACCCTGCATCCGCTTCATGCGGCACAGAATATCTTGCAGCGTATTGTTAAGGGCATGACCCAAATGCAACGCGCCGGTGACATTGGGGGGCGGAATCACCACGCAATACGGCGGACGGGGATCGTCAGCATCGGCGTGGAAATAGCCCTGTTTTTCCCAGTAGGGATACCACTTTGCTTGAGCCGCAGCATGATCGTACTGGGCGGGCAGGTCTTTCAGGTTGGACATCAGATATTCGACACACAGAGTGAAACAACGGTTCAGCGCAAAACAAAAAGGTCATTCTCCCATCACTTGTGCGATGAGACAATGACCCATTGTGTGGTCGAAAACAAGCCTTGTCGAGCGAAGTTTCCCCGAAGACCAATTAAGATTTTAACCACGACGACACAACGAACACCACGACTCGTTCGCTAGGCTTCCCCCTCGTCGTGACCGTCGTGTCGTTGTGGTTCACAAGACTTGCACTATCGGCAACTGAGCGTCGTCGCAATCGTCACGGGATAATACTCGCCAGTGACGATGTGCCAGAGATTGCCCCCAGTATGCAAGACCGCTAGCCGACGGTCACCGTGCCACTCCCAGCGCAGGCCGGTGGTCAAGTCAAACACGCGGGCCGACGACGGAAATTGTAGCAGTTCCCACACCCCTTTGCCATTAAGCTGGACGGCCGCGCTGCGACCCACATTGTTGAGTTGCCGCAACAAACCGGGGGCTCGTTCATTCAACACGCGGGCCTGCATCTCGCGCGAGAGCTGCAAATCGAACTTATTGGTGGGCATGATGGTCCCCTCGCCGAAGGCGTATTCAAACCCGCCCCCCTCTTTGGCAAAGCCCCACGCACGTTGGTTCAGTTGAGTGTTGTAATAGTTGTACACCAGCCCAGGTTTGATTTCCTCGGCCGTCACGCGAACAAGTTCTACGTTCTCCAAATCGGGATGCGGACGAAAAATCCCCTCATGGTCATCGGCGGACACAACTTGAGCAGCTACAAACGATGTTGAGCAGAGCCAAGCAAGCAGAGCGAAACATTGAATCAGTGATTTCATAAACACACCCCCCTAAGCATGAAAACAATCGAGAACCACCCCAAGTATAGTTCGTAGTCATGGTAGCCGCCGGCGCAAGTCGGTGGGTTTTTACCCACGTCAAATCCCGTGTTTTCGCTGCTAGCAGCCCCATTTCGGGCCGCGTTCTGGTCTGCATCCCCCCGTGGGAATCTGGTAAGCTCCGCCACTATTTTTGGCACTGCTGGGCAGACCGCTCGGCTCCGCTGTCGCTCCGCCCCGCGGCTAACAGATTATGCTCAAAGCGCTCGAACTCAATGGCTTCAAAAGCTTCGCCGATCGTACGCGGCTGGAGTTTCCCAACGGCATCACCGCCGTCGTGGGGCCCAACGGTTCGGGTAAGTCGAACGTGGTCGACGCCATCAAGTGGGTGCTCGGAAATCAAAGCGCGAAGGCCCTCCGTGGTAATGAGATGACCGACGTCATCTTCGGCGGATCACGGACTCGCAAGCAAGCGGGTGCCGCCGAGGTCACGCTCTCGTTCGACAACTCAACTCGCGTGTTGAACGTCGACGACGAGGAAGTTCACGTCACCCGCCGGGTCTACCGCAGTGGCGAAGCCGAATACCTCATCAACCGCCAAGTCTGCCGGCTCCGCGACATCCGCGAAATCTTCGCGGGCATCGGCGTCACCACCGGCGCGTACAGCATCATCGAGCAAGGCAAAGTCGACGCGCTGCTGCAATCCTCGGCCAAGGAACGCCGGTTGATCTTTGAAGAAGCCGCCGGCGTGAGCCGCTTCAAGCTCAAACGGCAAGAAGCAGCCCGACGGCTGGAACGTATCGAGCAAAATCTGCTGCGGCTTTCCGACATCGTCGAGGAACTTGAATCTCGCCTGCGGAGCGTCCGTTCCCAAGCCGGCAAGGCGCGGAAATACAAGGAACATTCCGATCGGCTAAGGCAATTACGTACGGAATTGGGGCTTGTTGATTGGCGAAAACTGACCGCCGCACTCACTGAACAAAATCAACAAACTGAGGCTCTCCGCAGTGCGGTGATCTCTGCCCGCGAGAATGTTGCCTCGCGTGAGGCCGAATTACAGGCCGTCGAGCAAGCTTTTGATCAATTGCAGCGCGAATCGCAAGAAGCCAACGCGAAAGCCGCGTCGGTGCGTGAGCGGATTGCCCAATGCGAATCAACGCGTCGTAGTCAACTCGCCCGCAGCGATGAACTCGAACAGGAAACCGAACGACTCGAACGGCAATTGCTGAACACGACCTCGCGCGTTGGCAACGCCCATCAATTGGTCGCCGATACAACCGAACAATTGCAAACCGCGGAAGCCCAGTTTACCGAATTCGATGGTCAGGTGCGGCAACAGCAAGCCGAACTCGACTTAGCGCAAGTCGCCTTGGCTCAGTGTCGCGGCGACTTAGAGAAGTGCCGTATCGATCATACGCAAGCCTTCCGCGATACCACACAACTCGAACATCACATCCAAACGCTGGAATCGCAATATCAAGCGGCTACTGCGGTGAGTGAACGTGTACGGCAGGAAGTCGAACAAGCCCACCAAGCCAAAACCGAATTCGCCGAGCGCTTCGCCGTCGCCAACGAGCAACTCCGCCATCAAGAAACAGCCGCCGGGCAATCGCAACAACAGATCACACTAGCGCAAGAAAAGCTACGGGAACATCGCACTCAGTTGACCAAGGCGCAAGCTAAACTTGCCGAACTCAATGGCCGACTCACGGGAGCGCGCGAGCGATCCTCCGTACTGGAAGAACTCGAACGCCAACTCGACGGCTTGAGCGCGGGAACCAAGGAAGTTCTGCGGCTGGCTCGTGCCGAACCGCACGGGCCGTTTGGTCAAGTGCGTGGCATCGTGGCGGACCTCATGCACGTCGACGCCGATACGGCTTCGCTCGTGGAAATCGCCCTCGGTGAAAGGGCGAATTGCTTGGTGATCGAGCGCGTCGATCCACGACTCGTCAGCATGACCGAAAACGAGTGGCCGGGGCGAACCAGTTTTCTACGTCTCGATGTGCCGGTGGTGGCCAGCGCGGTGGATCGCATCGACTTATCCAGCGAACCGGGCGTGATGGGCCGGGCCGACCAATTCGTCGAAATCGCCGCCGACTTGGCTCCTCTCACGCGCCGGCTCTTGGGGCGACATTGGTTCGTCGATTCACTCAAAACGGCGTTTAATCTGGCCAGCGGCATTGGCCGGGGTTTGAATTTCGTCACCGTCGTGGGCGAAGTCGTCTCGGCGGACGGCACGCTCACCGTGGGGCCGCGTCAGTCTGCGAGCGGTCTGCTTTCCCGACGAAGCGAACTGCGGGCCCTCGTTGACGAAATCCGCGACATGGAGCAGAAGATCGGCGAGCAACGTGCCGGCTGTGCTCATTTGGAAGCGACCTTCCAACACGACGAACAAGCGCTCGGCGAGCTGACGACTCAAGCGCAGCGATCCTCGCAAATTCTTAACGAAACTCGCTTGCGCGTGGCCTCCGTTCGCGAAAAGCTTGACCGAGCCAACGAAGAACTCACCAGCGCCGAAGCGGAATTGCGGACCAGTGATGAGCAAGCCACCGCTGCGAACAACGAACTCGCCGACCTGCGCAGCCAACTTACGCAAAGGCAAGCCGATCTCGAAAAATTCCAAAAGCAACTGCAACTTCGCACGGAACAAGGGGCCCGACTCGAAGAGCAAGTCACTGCCCTCCAGCCCAGCGTGACCGACAGTCGCGTGGCCCTCGCCCGCAGCGAACAACGCCGCGACGGTTTGCGTCGACAGATGGAACAACTCCATCTCGACCATGCCGAGCACGATCGGGCGCTCGCCGAAACGCGGCAGCGCGTGGTTGAATGTCGTACTCAGCGCAAACAACTCGAGCAATCGGTGTTGGAGCTGACCAGCGAACTCGCCGAGCTTTACGCCGCCAAGGATCAACTCACCACGGGCCTTTCGGAGTGGAGCACCAAGCACGAAGAGCTTCGCACGCAGCGTACGACAGCAAGCAGAACCGTGGAGGCTTTGCGTTCGCAACTCTTAGAGAATCAGTCGCGGCTCCAGCAAATCGAACTCAAGCTTCAGCAGCAGGAGCACCAACGTAAAGAACTCGCCGAACGGCTGAAAGAAGATTATCAAATCGAGCTGGCAGTGCTGGCGGTAACCGAGCCTCCCGTCGAATTGGCTTCGCGTGCCGAAGTGGAAAACGAAATCCGCACACTCCGCGAACAACTCTCCGGCATCGGGCCAGTGAGCCTCGATGCCCTCACGGAACTGGAAGCCATTGAGGAACGGCATTCTTCCTTGGCCAAACAATATCTCGACCTCAAAACGGCCAAAGCGAAATTGGAACAGCTCGTCGTGAGCATCAACGCCGAAAGCCGCGACATTTTCGTAAAAACGCTCGACGTGATCCGCGGACATTTCCAGGAGCTCTACCGCAACCTGTTCGGCGGGGGAGAAGCCGACATCATCGTCGAGGAAAGTGAAACCGACGACGTGCTCGAATGCGGTATCGAAATCATCGCCCGCCCGCCGGGCAAGCAACCGCGGAGCATCTCACTGCTATCAGGTGGCGAGCGCACGATGACATGCGTGGCGCTATTGCTAGCAATCTTCCGCAGTCGTCCCACGCCGTTCTGCGTGTTAGACGAAGTCGACGCCGCCCTTGATGAAGCGAACATTGACCGCTTTGTGGAAGTCTTGAAGCAGTTCATGTCCTCAACGCAGTTCATCGTCGTGACCCACAGCAAGCGCACCATGTCCTGCGCCGACACGCTTTACGGCATCACCATGCAAGAGTCGGGAATCTCGAAGCGGGTCTCGGTCCGTTTTGAGGATGTGACCGCCGATGGCCAGTTTCATGGTTCCGGCGATGGTGCTCAAGCGGCCTGATTGCTGGGGAATCAGCGTCGTTTCGATGCTTGCGACACACAGAATCGACAGCCTGCTCACAAGCGGCATAACCGACCGGCTCTGCCTGATTAGAGAAAGTTTCTAAAGTCGGACCCCCGTTTGAATCGAAATTATCCTTCGGAAGGATTATTCTGACCGGGCAGATTACGAATCAGCCAGGTGAGAGTGATTCACGCAGGGGGGAGCCTGCCAACCACGGGTATGACCGCGCAAGCGGTAGAGCCCACCTACCACACGAGTAGCGGTACGCTCTCTCCACGCCAAGACATAGTTGCCGCTCCAGCGGGAGGGCAAGTTCGGGAAGTTTGCGCGATCGAAGTGATTGGAACGACTGTTAACTATAGTCTCCAATTTAACGAATTTTGCCAATCTTCCAGTGCTTGCATTGCCGATGGAACACCATGGCGGAGAGGATCAGAAGGACCTGAGCCAACCCTACATGCGAATTTAATATCCCGACCCAGGTGTGCGTAACAGAACACCGTACTGGCCGAAGGGAAGCCGAAGCCAGGCTGACACACACACAACCGGGATATGCGGCTATTGGGCAAGTGCCCATAGCGCGACCAGCGTTAACGCGAGACAATATTGGAGTACCCGTGATGAAGGTCTTTACAACTGGTCAGGTCGCCAAGATCTGCAAAGTGGCCCCGCGCACGGTCAGCAAATGGTTTGACTCAGGGCGTCTAAAGGGCTATCGCATCCCCGGTTCCCAGGACCGTCGGATCCCCCGCGAATACTTGATCCGCTTCCTCAAAGAGCATGGTATGCCCTTGGGCGATCTTGAAGACGAAGCGATGGCCAAGGTTCTGATTGTCGCCCAGGACCAAGTGCTGATCGAAAACCTCAAACGTGAACTACCCGTGGAACGTGCTTTCCGCACCTCGACTGCCGCCAGCGGCTTCGAAGCGGGCATCCAAGCCGAAAGCTTCCACCCCGACTGCATCATCGTCGATTTCTCGATTGGTCAGCTCGAAGCCCTGCAGATTTGCCAAAATCTGCGTCGCTCCAGCGACTTTGCCGAAACGATTCTGATTGCCTTGTTGCCGGATGATGGCACCACGGCCAGCTTCGACCGCTCGAGCATCAATGAGACGTTCAAAAAGCCTTTCGACGCCGCCTTGCTGGCCGAAAGACTCCGCACGCTCATCGGTGCCAAGAAAGAGTTGGTCTAGAACAACGATTGCTTCCCGAGATCAACCGGTCGCACCGCGGCCGGTTGATCTTTTTATAGAACACATCCGCATAGGCGGTTTACATAGCAAGATAGGGGCTGTTGAATGATTCAACTGCCGGGCGGCTGATCTCTCCCGAACAGTCGTCCCTCCCCGAACAAGAACCTCGCCACTGGAAACGGTGGCGAGGTTTTTTTGTTGCGCAAGTTTTTGCGAGCCGGCGGGTTCATCCCGCCGGAAGACCGCCGGTGCAAGCCCAGCGGCTCGCTGGGTGTGTGACTTCCGCAGCGGGCGGCGTTACAATAACGACATGAACGCACCTACCGATAATCTCGTCACGCTCACTGAACTCTCGACCGATATGGAAGCCGCGATGATTATCGCCGCCCTGGAGCGCGAAGGAATCGAGGCTTTTATGAAGGGCGAGTATACCGCCGGCTTTCGTGCTGAAGCACCAAGCTGGCCGAAGGTCGAAGTCCGTGTGTCTGATTTCGAGCGGGCTCGATCAGTTCTTGCTGCACTGCACCCGCAAAGTGAGGACATGCCAAGCAACGAGGAAGCCGATACTCGTTCAGCTTGGCAAACGATTTGCCGTTTGCTTGTCATCGCGGGATTAATCGCCACCGGGTTTTCGTTTGTTTATTCCGTGGTGAGGGCTCTTAGCAAATAATGACCGAGCTCTCCCACTTCGACGAACAAGGTGCCAGCCGCATGGTGGACGTCGGCGAGAAGCCGATCACCCATCGCGTGGCTCGGGCCAGTGGCTTGGTGCGGATGAAGTCTACCACTCGCACGCTTATCATGAATCGCCAGATGGCCAAAGGCGACGTGCTCGAAGTCGCGCGGCTGGCAGGGATTATGGCCGCGAAACGCACGGACGAGTTAATTCCGCTCTGCCATTCGCTGCCGCTCGATGCGGTGTGCATTGATTTCAGTGAAGTCGATGATGATGCCTTACGGGTTGAGGCCACCGTGGAAGTCACCGCCAAGACGGGCGTTGAGATGGAAGCCCTCACCGCCGTGTGCGTCGCGGCACTGACCGTTTACGATATGTGCAAGTCGGTCGATCGCGAAATGCGAATCGAGCAAATTCAGCTCGAAGAAAAAAGTGGCGGCCGTAGCGGGAAGTTTGTGCGGGAGTAAGAATGTCATCCTGAGAGAGCCTAGGCGACCGAAGGATCTAGCTTCCACTTTCACAGGTGTTTAGGCCTCGCAACAAGGCAAACCAGATTCTTCAGTCGCTAGGGCTCCATCAGAATGACTCGATCACTCGGCGAGACGTAGCTCGCCGGCTATTACGGTGTAATAGTCCCGTTATAATGGCGACTCCCCTTGTCCAATCTCTCTCGGAGTTCCCGCCATGCTTCGCCTTTTCCTTTGTGTCTTTGTGTCCTTTGTGTCCTTTGTGGTTGAAATGCGTGCATCTGCCGCGGAGTTGCCCACCTCGATGCCCGCAGCCGAGGGGATGTCGGCTGCAAAGCTCGCTGAAGTCGGCAAAATCATGAACGGCTTCATCAACGACCACAAGATCGCCGGGGGAATTGTGCTCGTTGCCCGCAACGGCAAAGTCTTGTTCCACGAGCCCTACGGTCTGATGAATCTGGAAACCAAGCAGCCCGTGACGCGGGACACGATCTTCCGCATCTATTCGATGAGCAAGGCCATCACCTCGGCAGCGGCGCTCATCTTGCATGATGAAGGCAAACTCGACCTCCAGGCCCCCGTGGCGAAATACCTCCCCGAGTTCACCAACATGAAAATTATCGACGGTGACAAGCAACGCCCCGCCGAGTGCGAGATGACCGTGGAACAATTGTTCACGCACACGTCGGGCATCACGTATGGCAACCCGCAAGGGAATCAGACGGAAGTGATGATGGAGCTAACCGAAGCGCTCGACATGCAATCCGATCTGGCGTTGATGACGACCAAGTTGAGCCAAATCCCGCTGCCGTTCGAGCCGGGGACCGACTGGAAATATGGCGCGGGAATCGACGTGCTCGGGCGAGTGGTCGAAATCGTTTCAGGCAAACCGCTCGATGAGTTTCTCTCAAAAAGAATCTTTGAACCGCTGGGGATGACCGACACGGGGTTCTACGTGCCGGCGGAAAAGGTCGAGCGATTCGCGGCGAACTATTACTCAGACGGCAAAGGACGGATGATCATCCGCGACGATCCCCAGCGGAGCGGATACTTACGCAAACCCGGTCTCCTCTCCGGAGGCGGCGGCTTGGTCGGAACGGCCTCGGACTACATGCGGTTTCTGCTAATGATCGCGGGCGACGGCGAGTTCAACGGCCAGCGCATCCTGTCCAAAGAGTCGGTGGATCTCATGCGTACCGATCAGGTGCCGAAGCTGGCAGGCTGGGTGAAGTTCGGCGAGGAAGAGCGAACCGGCGTGGGTTACGGGCTCGGCTTCTCGGTGACGACCGAAGCTCATAAGAACAACCCTCATGCCAAGCAGGGCGAGTACGGCTGGGGCGGCGCGGCGAGTACGCACTATTGGCTTTCGCCAGACGACGATCTTGTGGTCGTCATGATGGAACAACGCATGCCCTATTCGCCGGAGACGGAAGAGAAGCTCAAACCGGTGATTTATGGGGCGGTGGAGAAGTAATTGACGCCTGAATTGCAGCGACGATGGCAAACAGGAATAGCGCCGTTCGATGGAACGGTCGTCGTCGCTATATGTGACGAACCGATTCTGACTATTGTTCTTGAAATGTTGTATTTAGCTTTCGAACGACTTCGACATGAGAGAAACAACATATGGATATTTTCTGACTGGCATGAGCACGATGGGTTTGTGATGAAA
Source organism: Bythopirellula sp. (assembly GCA_034439695.1). Taxonomy (GTDB): domain Bacteria; phylum Planctomycetota; class Planctomycetia; order Pirellulales; family Lacipirellulaceae; genus Bythopirellula. Next base: position 32,436 of record JAWXAV010000069.1, read on the forward strand.
CCGAAGCAGATTTCCTGGAATGAATTTGCTGCCAGACTCTCAAACCCAAAATCTCTCTACGAGAGCCGCGACTCAGACGAGGAAGTGCGAATCGCACTTTTCCCTGATTCATTCGAGTGGCTGCTGCGATACAACATTGAAGACGCAGAGGAAAACTACCTCAATGCATGGTGTGAACTCGACTATTCGTGTACGCCAAACTCCCATGACTTCGGTCTTGTCACCGAATTGAACTCCAAGTGGCCTGGCTACACGAATCTGTCTAACGCAAAACGATATTTTGACAATTCCTACGGCGGGTGAGTGACCGCATTTGTGGCGTATACCGGCGATCCGTCGGATCGCGGCTAGGCGCTTTTTGCAATTTGACTCGCCACCGCTTCCGCATCAACTTCACCCTCAATGTCGACGAACCGGCATTCGCATAAACTGCGAAACCACGTCCCCTGTCGCTTCGCAAACCGGCGGGTACGGGTTTTGATCTTCGCGACCATCTTGTCGTAATCGCCGCCGGCGAGATGTTCGATCACTTCTTGATAGCCGACCGCCTGGCTCGCCGTGCGGCCAAGTTGTTTGCCATCAGCCGTGAGTTGCTTGACTTCATCAATCAATCCACGAACAAACATCTGCTCCACCCGTTCGTTGATCCGCGCGTGCTGTTCCTCACGCGGTCGGCGCAACACGAACACGCGGCAATCGTCGGCGAGTGTACCTTGATCGAAATGGAGTTGCTCATGGCTGATCGGCGAACCCGTGGTGCGGAACACCTCCAGTGCCCGAATCAACCGCCGCATGTCGTGGGGATGAATCAGCGAAGCGGCGAGCGGATCGAGTTGTTCGAGTCGCTCATAGAGTGCATCGTTTCCGACGAGGGCGACCTCGGCGGCGATCTCGTCGCGCATCTGCCAATCGGCTGGTGGTCCCGACGACATACCTCGGAGCAGCGCTTTCAAATACAGTGGCGTGCCTCCCACGAACAACACTTCACGGTTACGCGATTTGATGTCCGCAATAGCCGCCTGCGCGGCAGCGAGATAGCGCTCGATGCTATAATCTTCGCTGGGATCGACAATATCGATGATGTGGTGCGGCACCTCGGCCTGCTCCGCAAGCGTCGGCTTGGCCGTGCCGATGTCCATGCCGCGATAGATCGCCATCGAATCGAGCGAAATGATCTCGGCCCCCAATTGGCGCGCGAGCGCCAGCCCCACCTGTGATTTTCCCACCGCCGTCGCCCCGGTGAGAAACCAACAATCGCGGACAGGCTCTGCTTCGTTCACTTGGTTTCTCGATGGTTCAAACAATTGCAGGGAGCTTACGCAGCCCGCTCGCCTTGATTAAACTAGAGGATTACGTTCCTCTCGGCATTTCATTGTGATGTGCGGAGACTCTTTGCGAAAGTCGTGAAGCCACGAGAACCATGACCGATTCCATCAGACCACTCAATCATCTTGAGCAAACGATCCTCGCGCGTAAGGCGTCGCCAGACGAAAAATCGTATACGGCCAAGCTGCTCGCGGGGGGCGTCGAGAAGATCGGTGGCAAGCTCATTGAAGAGGCCGCCGAAGTGGTCGAGGCCGCTGGCGAAGAGGGTGAAGAAGGCCGTCAGCATACGATCTACGAGGCTGGAGACGTGATTTACCACTTGATGGTGTTGCTTGCCAGTCGCGACGTGAAGCTCGCCGAAGTGGAAGCCGAACTCGCCCGCCGATTCGGTGTCTCAGGATTAGAAGAAAAAGCGTCGCGAAAACCTTCATGAGATTGTCTCTCGCTAAGGCGCTAAGTAATCTTGCTTAATGAATAATTCCCCCTTTGCGAGAGAAACATTAGATCATGACAGAAAACTTACGCATCGGTGTTCCCAGCAAAGGCCGCTTGGCGGAAATCTCCACGGAGTTGCTCCTGGAGGCGGGACTGCGTTTTCGCCGCCAGGACCGCAGCTTGTTCGCGCGTGTGAAGGAAATGCCGATTGATGTCACCTTCCTCCGCACCGATGATATCCCCGTCTTGTGTGCCGAAGGGGCCATTGACCTGGGGATCACGGGTGCCGATCTCGTCGCTGAAAGCGGCGTCGAATTGGTCGAGCGGCTCAACCTCGGCGTGGGCGGCTGTCGACTGGCTGTGTGCGTGCCCGAAGACGGTGGGATCAAAGGCCCCAAGGATTTGGCTAACCAGCGTATCGCGACGAGTTTCCCCAACGTCACGCAAGCCTATCTTTCCAAGCATGGCGTAACCGCACACACGGTAAAACTTACCGGCTCGGTGGAAGTGATGATCGCCCTGGGCATCGCGGATGCGATTGTCGATCTCGTGGAAACCGGCAGCACGCTGGCCGCCAATCGGCTGCGGATTCTCGATGAAATCGGCCGCTACGAGACGGTGCTCATCCAGAATCCCAAGACTTCGCACCAAGCCCTCTGCGACCGTGTCGTGCGGCGTCTTGAAGGCGTGGTGATCGCCCGGGCCTATTCGCTACTCGAATATAATGTCCCCGTGACAAAGCTCGCCGAGGCGGAGAAGATTACTCCGGGCTACAACTCACCCACCGTGAATCACCTCGAAGACAAAAACTGGTGCAGTGTGCGGGCGATGGTCAAACGCAACGAGGTCATCGGCATCATGGAACAGCTCGAAGCCCTCGGCGCGACGGCGATTTTGGAAACTTCAATCGCGAATTGCCGGTTGTAGCCGCTAGTTGCTAGGAGCTAGGCGCTAGATTTTGAAACTAGCGCCCAATTACTAACGCCTAGCGCCTCACTCATAAAACGCCACGCTGGCAAAACTCACGCACGAAGTGCGATCTTCTGCCACGGCTTGGTCGTATTTCAAGAGTTCCCCGCGTTTGGGTTGCACGGTCTCCAGCAGCGTATACATCGGCGCGAGACCGCAAATTCGGTTGGCATCCCCTTGCTTGGCGACGTGTTCAAACCAACCGGCCGCATCACCGGCGCACGCTTTGGCCAGCAGATTCTGATCGTCGGTCCACTGCGCCTTGAGCCGCAGATCTTCGAGCAAATCGGGGTCGCCAAATTGCTGACCAATGTGGGCCATATCGACCCCGCCAACGAAACAGACCTCTTTGCCCGCTGCGATCGCCGTTTCACGCAGGGCCTCGATGAACTCAGCCACCGCCGGCGATTCGTTCGGCAATCGTTCATGTTCGACGAAGGGATGGAATGAACCGACTAAAATCGGCACGATGTGGTAATCGCGCCGCCCTCCCAGCACATACTGCAGCATGAGGGCCTGAAACTCGATGGAGTGTTCATGCCGATGCGGCATTTCATCGCGGAATATGTTGCCGGGATTGCCGAGTCGTTTGGCCAAAGCATCAACGAACTCGCGGTCGGTCCGAGCGGTTCCCAAAGGCGTGTCAAAATCCTTGCGCGACACGCTATAAAAACTCTTGAGCGGCGTGTGGGCCGTCCCCAGAATCACAAACAATTTCGCTTGCGATTCGGTCACCACGCGGTCGTAGGCCCAAGCAAAACTCGATCCGCCACGATGGAAGTCAATGTGCGGACTCATCACAGCAGACAGTTGGGACGAGCCGCTAAATCCATTCGACGAATTCCCTTCACATGGCAAGAGCCCCGGCCCCCCTTCGCGCGTGAACAAATCCCCAAGCTGCTCTCGTAATCCCGCAACCTCGCCATGATAGGCGCCCCCAGCATGGGCAGCGGGCCGAACTTCCAGTTCGAGATAGTCTTCCGCTTCGCGAATCTCATGCGTGGCGAATCGCAGACTATCGAGGAAGTACAACTCATCGAGTTGAGCAACCAATTTTTCGATCTCGACAACATCGATTCGCTGACTGACGGCACGTTGAAACTCGATACGAATTTCGTCGAGCGTCCGTTTGCCATTCATAAAAGAGACCAGAATCGCTGCCACGGGAGGCAACACCACCGTGCGCGCAAACCCGCGCGGATCGCGGAGCACATAGCTGCCGTCACTTTCCGAACCATGCGGAAACATTTCGAGAGGGCGTATGCGTGGCTTGGCAGGAGGTCTGTTCACAATTCTTTACTCGCCAATGATCTTTACGAGAATACGCTTTTGGCGGCGGCCATCAAATTCATAATAAAAAATGTGCTCCCACGGGCCAAGGTGCAAACGACCTTTTGTGATCCCCACCACTACCTCGCGGCCCATAATCTGCCGCTTGTGATGAGCGTCGGCGTTATCCTCGCCGGTGCGGTTATGGTGATACCGTTCCGGTGACGGATCGAACGGTGCTAGCTCTTCAAGCCACTTGTCGTAATCGCGGTGGAGGCCGCTTTCATTGTCGTTGATGTGACCTGCCCCCTTCACCCGAGTCCACGTTTGGAGCGAGAATCCAAGAGTTGGGCAACACACGAAGGAGGGCATTCGATGCCACGAGGTCAAAAGTTC
>JAWXAV010000070.1:0-2664 GCA_034439695.1 Bythopirellula sp.
CGTGCTCGATACGAAGACCATTGACGCCGAGCAGAAGTCCGCGTGATATTGTGAACGTCGGTGGAACCGGCTTTTCAACTAACGGAGGGACATTCTCATATCAGCGCCTGTAACACAAAATTTCATTGCACGTACCCTGGCCTATTGGACACGAAATCGAACAAACAGATTTGGTTACACGTCTACAGAGCCTCAGTAAGTCGGCTCTGCACAAAGCTCCAAAGCGCAAAACTTTGCATTTATTATCCTTATCCTATGGCATTTTACATTGCAATTTTCTTGATAACAGTATCTATGCCGTGTCCTAGTGAATAATTTTAGACACCATAGCCATCGCACGTCCCCAGCCCGGAACGGCGACAGTCAATAGCCAGGGGCGTAAGTTTTCCAGGGGCTGACGCCCCTGGCTATTGACGACCGCCGCTTCGCGGCTGAATTTCAAACTACAATGCCAAAATTTTCACCCCAACCCCGCCAACCGCTTCTTCAACTCCCGCCGATACGAAAAATGCTCCACCTCCAACCGATGCCGAGGTGAATCAAGAAACTTCCCCCGTCGCCACGAACGCTCGTTCGCTGCCTTCAATCGCTTGAACCGTGTCACGGCAGAACCTTGCTTTTCCAATCCCACCAAATACTTCGCCACTAACTGCGCCTGATAATCCACCAACCCCCACTGGCCGCTATCGGGTTGAATCAGCCCCACGCAAAACAGATCATCCCGCTGGGGATGAAAAATGTTGAGATACAAATCGGGCCGACCCTCACGCCAATTTAGTTCTGCCGGATCGATGAACGGTAAACTCACCTTGAATCCCGTCGCAAACAAAATGACATCAAACTCTTCGCTCGTGCCATCGAGGAAATGCACTGTCTTGCCCGCGAACTCACGCACGTTCGGTTTGATCGCCAGATTCCCATGCGCGATGCTGTCGTGCAGTCGCGAGTTAATCACCGGATGGCTTTCAAACAGTTTGTGATCCGGCTTGGGCAAACCCACCAACTCCGGTGGACCCAGCACCCAACGCACGGCCAGTTTCGCCGCGAGCCGTCGCGCCCAGACTGGCCACCGCCACCGCAGCAGCGTCTCGCCACAGGCGTCGATTGGTTTCCCTTTGAAAAACTTGGGGAGGATCGGATACCCTCGCCGCCAACTCTGCACGGCCCGCTTCGCATAAGTCGCCGCTTCCACCGCGAGGTCGCAACCCGAATTGCCGCCGCCTACCACCAACACCCGCTGGCCCGTTAATACTTCGGGCGTTTTGTACTGGCTCGAATGAAACACCTGGCCCGCAAACTCACCCGGAAACTCCGGCAACCGTGGATCCCAATTGTGCCCATTGGCAATCACCACCCCGCGATACAACCGCTCTTCGCCGGAGGCGAGTTTCACGCGCCATTTCCCTCCCAACACTGAGCCGTAGGCGCTAGCCTCGGGTGATTCGGGCTCAACGCGTATCCCACTATCACCCGACGCTAGCGCGTTCGGCTCAGGTTTGGAGACATCTGAGATCGGCTCCAACCACTCCACCGCCGTGTTGAACTGAATATGCGGAAGCAAATCAAAATGCTCCGCGTAATTCCGCAGATACTCGAACACCAATTTATGACTCGGAAACTCCGGAAACTCCTCCGGCATCGGAAAGTCGGTGTACTCGGTCAGCCGCTTCGACGAGATGAGATGCGTCGATTGATAGATGCTGCTCGACGGCTTGCCGTAGCACCAGTTGCCACCGATCTGGTCCTCGCGCTCCAGGCAATCAAACGGAATCCCCGCAGCCAAAAAATTCTTCGCCACCGCCAGCCCCGAAGTGCCAGCCCCGAGGATGCAAAAACGGTCTGAATGGGCGGTGTTCATGGCCCCATTATGGCTCAATCGCACCCGCTTGGTTAGCCGGCAGTGTCCCACTGCCGCTCCTACGGCACGGCAGCGGGACGCTGCCGGCTAACGACTTGACGCCCCGCCCCGATTAGTGTACACATGTACCTATGTCCGCGACCTCCACCCACCCCCCGCGCGATTGCCGTGTGTTGCACGGAGCCAACATCCGCCGACTGATGGCACGGCTCGACATGACGTTGCAGCAAGTGGTCGACGCCACCGGCCTCGACGAACGCACTTTGCGGAGTATGGCCCATGGCGACACCCGCCCCCACGCTCGCACGCTCCACAAACTGGCCGAAGGGCTGGGCATCGACACCGACGAACTGTTTCAAGACCCGCTCCTGAGTGGGCAACTGGCCTTCGACAAGGCCACCAACCCCCAAGTCGGCGAAGTGATTGAGAGCCATCCCGAATTGTTCGCCGATTGGAGCGAAGCCGAATTCGCGGAGCTTTACAGCCGCATGGCTGTCGGCGGCGAACTCACCGAGGCCGGCGCGCTGGCCGCCGCGACGGCGATGAACGCTCGCCGCGAATTGCTCTATCAAGTGTCGGTGATCCTCGAAACGGGTGAAGCCGAAGTCTTACGCGAATTCATCGGCATCCTCTTCCGCCGGGTGACGGATATGAGGTGAATACTAAACATCCCCCTCCCGGTATCCCGGGAGGCCACAATTCTGAAATTGACCTGCCCCCTTCACCCGAGTCCACGTTTGGAGCGAGAATCCAAGAGTTGGGCAACACACGAAGGAGGGCATTCGATGCCACGAGGTCAAAAGTTC
>JAWXAV010000071.1:0-33082 GCA_034439695.1 Bythopirellula sp.
ACAGGTCCAACACTAACTTAAGGATTGGTTCCCTACCCGGGGGCAGGTCAATTCCTATACGGTCCGTTCCTTGCTCCGCCCGCTTCAATTTCGATACCCACGGGCAAGGCACTCACTGTGGAAGGAAACTCTTCTCAATTTCAGAATAACAGAACGGTAACGATCAACGGCGGAAGTCTGACCTCCACCAATCACACCATCGGCACGCTCCTTAACGGCGGGGGTTTCCTGGTCGTTAACGGCGGCGGGACGATGACGACCAGCGCGAACGTCACGCTGGGCGACGTTTCCGGCTCTTTCGGAACCGCCACCGTAAGCGGCGCCGGTTCGAGCTGGAACATCGGCGGCAGCGCCGTCATCGGCGCCAGTGGTAACAACGGCGTGGGCACGCTGAGCATTCTGGACCAGTCGCTGGTGTACGTGGGGACGGCGCTCTCGATCAACAGTTTCAGTACCGTCACTCTGAACGGCGGCACGCTCCGCTTCAACACCGTCAGCGGCCTCAACCGGCTCACGTATACCTCCGGCACGATTCAGCTCGCCGGCGGTCGCGACGTCGGGGTCGACGCGACGATCACGACGCTCTACGGGGCCTTCCCGAACCTGCCGACTGGCAAGGGACTGACGGTGGAGGGAACCGCCACGCTCACGAAACCGCTGACGATCACCGGCGGCGCGTTCAAGACCACAAGTCTCGCCGTTGGCGCCGGCGGCTCGTTGAACTTCGACCACGGCGTTTTGGAACTCGCCGGCGGCAGCCTCACGGGGCTCGCGAACCTCGTCGTGCCCGCCAATGGCGAGTTTCGCGCGAGCGGTGCCGCGACGACGCGAATCACTGCGGCGGCCGGATCGACCATCACAGCCACCGGCGATCTGACACTCGGCAACGCCGCACTGGCCAATGGTTTTTATAGCAACGGCGACGTTGTAATGGGCGCGAATACCGTCACGCTCGCCGACGCCAACGACGCCGTGCTCGATTCGGCGGCGTTTGTTACCCTCGGCAACGGCGGCAGTCCCGGCACGCTCGCGGCCGCCAACGGCTTGACACTCAATTTTGGCGGCAACATCACGGGATTCGGCACGGTCGACACGCTCAATGACGAGGCCAAACCGTTCATCAACAATGGCAACTTGATCGGCAGTTCGCTCGCCGAGCCATTGACACTCACCGGTTACGTGAAAGGGGTGGGAACCTTCGACAATGTGGAATTCACGGGAACATTCGCGCCCGGTTTCAGCCCGGCCAAAGTGAATTTAGGGAGCGCGAGTTACAACGGCACGCTGGAAATCGAAATTGGCGGACTCACACCAGGATCAAGTGGTTACGACCAACTCAATCACATCTTGGGAAGTGCCATCGCTCAGCTAGGCGGCACGTTGGACGTTTCCTTACTAGGTGGGTTTGAGCCGGAAGCGGGCAACAGTTTCACGGTTTTGACGGCCTTGGGTGGAGTCGTGGGAACATTCGCCGACGTTGCCTTGCCAACTCTTGTGCCAGGACTGAGTTGGAACCTCCTCTATGAGCCCAACGGCGTCTTGCTGACAGTCAGCAACGCAGTGAATGGCGACTTCGACGGCGATGGCGATATCGACGGCCGCGACTTCTTGGCGTGGCAGCGGGGAGAATCGCCTAATCCGTTTAGCGCGGATGATCTCGTCGCATGGAAAACGAACTATGGCACGGGGCCGCTCGCAGCGAGTGTGGCCGTGCCGGAGCCGACGAGTTCTTTATGGCCTGTCGCGTTATTCGTGGGTATTGCACTACGACGAAAATAAGAGCCTGCTTACGCCTGGCACCAACTTACCGCACCAGGATGATGCGGCTATTGGGGGAAGCAATTCCGCCGGAGCGTTGAGGCGGCCATGAGCGCGAGGCCTACCATCGCGAGGCTTGTCGGTTCCGGGACTGCCACCGAAGCAGCAAGTGGGCCGGTGCCGTAGTTGGTTTGCCAAGTGGCGAGATCGCTACTGCTAAACGGTTCGGGCGACTGTCCGCGTTGCCAGACGAGGAAGTCGCGGCCATCGACGTCGCCATCTTCGTCAAAATCGCCGGGAGCGATTAGGGGTACGAGCATCCGGAGTACACCGTCTTGTTTGTTGAGGATGAAAACTTCGCCAGGTGTATTCACGCTGAAACGCAGGTCGGCACGTGTGGCATTGTCAAGGCCCAAGCTGGCTCGTTCGGCATTGATGAGCGAGATCAACCGCCGCTCTTGGCCCGTGCTGGTGTTGACCGGGATGAGTTCGGTGAGACCCTCGCCACCGCCGTCGAGCGGGTCAGTGTCCACATCGAGCATGTAAATCAATCCCTTGGGGAAGTCGCCCGCCAGCAGGATTCCGTCGAGTTGGGGTAGCGAAGTGCCACGATAAACTTCTCCCGTGGTGATTGCATCGCTAGTGAGTGCAAAACCCGATGGCAGCGGCGAGGGATGCGTTGCGACCGCCACGGAATGTCTGTATTCGGCGACGGGATTAAGGAAACCACCGGCCGTGCTGCCAAAACCTTCACGAACGTCCCAGCCAAAGTTACCACCATTGACGGCGAGATTCAGCTCTTCGGTTGTGTCTTGACCGATGTCGGCGATGTAAAGATTTCCATCCGTGGTGTCCCAACCAAAACGCTGAGGATTGCGCAAGCCATAGGAGTAGACTTCGCCGAGGGTAGCGGAATTTCCATCGGCGGCGAACACATTGTCGGCGACGATGCCATACTCGCCGTTAGCGCTGTTCGTGCCCAGCGGATCGATTCGCAGGAGTTTGCCAAACGCCGAGTTCTTGTCTTGGCCGGCATTAAACGGATCGCCGCCTCCGCCACCATCGCCCATGGCGATGTAGAGGTTATTGCGGTCGGCACCGCCGAGCGGACTAAACGACACATTGCCACCGTTGTGATTGCCGAAACGCTTTTCGAAACGCATGAGGTCGCGATAGGGATTGGCACTATCGGCAGGAGTAAACGTCGGAGCCGTCGGATCATTGGTCCGCCATTCGAGCAACACTTCGTGATGTGTTACCGCCGGCGAGGTAGCGTTGTGCGTGAAGTCGGGCGCGGGAGCGGTGTTGGTGCTGCTGTGGAATGTGTAGAAGCGGCCAAACCCGGGGGCCGCTGGCGTGTTGAAGTCGGGATGAAATGCGAAACCTTGCACGCCCACTTCGCCACCAGCGGTGAGACTCGTTCCAGCGTAGTCGCGGATATCAAAATATTCGACGACTGCACCGGTATTGACGTTGACCGTGTACATGGGACCGCGCTGGTCGTTCACCATCAGGCGACCAAGCGGATCTCGGGTAGCAACGCTCATGCGGGGCATGTTTCCACTGCCGGGACTCGGCAAGCGGGCGACATCGCGGATCCCAATCTCAAGCGTGCTAATCGGAATGGGCGAAGGATACAACTGAGCCCCTGCCTCGGCGGCACCGAGGGTCAGTACGAGGGCAATTACAACGGGAAGCATTTTCATGGGGTTCCTCCGAAGGCCAGCGGCGATAGCAGTCGTCGGGAATTGACAACCGGGCCACGGCGCTGGTCATTCTCCGACACGTGTGCGTTTTGAAAGTACAGCTTGGACGTGTCGGTGCCACGGCTGAGGCTTACGCGAGGAACTAATTGCCAAGTATCCACGCAAGTTGAGTTATAATTATGCAATTTGCGGTCCGAAATGGCAAATGGCGAGGGATTTCCCAGGTCTAAGCGGGGTCTGCACCAGGATGTGCGGTTAAATGCGATTAGAATTATTTTACCCTTGCCAGTAGGGAATCGCGAACGTTATCCGGGGAAATCGGTGAGAAGGCCGCTAACTCCGGCATCGGTTAAGGTTTCGACGAATTGTTCGAAACCCATGAATTCTAAGGGGTCCGATTTGGGCAAATGAGCGAATTTTGTTGCTTAGTCACGTTCGCTCTGTTAGGTTGTTGCTTGCTCATAGCCTCTTCCGTGCGCAATTTCTCTGGCTTGCGCTAGGAGCGACTTGATAGTCGCTTGCGGTGGACTGGGTGAGTTAAGGACATTTCTGCCCTGCTGACCGCGCTGCATCGGCTTGCTGCCGTTGCATGATCCCTGATGGTACTGACGGCGTCAGTCCCTGCGCAAGACGTGCGCGTTGATGAGTTGCTCTGGAATGTGTTGAAAATTTTCCACGAAGAACGAGTCCTTTCGACCAAGGAATACTGCGATGAAGGTTCTGAAAATTGCGGGTGCGTGGTTGGTATTTTTTTTCCTGGCGACCGATACGACCTGCGGGCAGACATTGTGGACCGCCGGCACGGGCGATTGGTTCGATAACAACAATTGGTCGCTCGACGTGCCCAACATTGCAAGCGGCACGTCATTCGATGCGATCATTGCCAATGGAGGTACTGCCCAGCTCCAGTTACCCGGCGGCAGCGTGCGGCGATTGCGCGTGGGACTGGTCGGCGGCACAGGGAATTTACTGATCGATGGCGGTACCCTCAACGTTACCGATGATTTTCATTTGAACGAAGGGAGTGCGGGATCCGCCTCGGTGATCGTGCAAAACGGTAGCACGGTCACGGCGCTTGACACGGTTGTCGGCTTCAATAGCAACCACCCCACTTCTTTCTTGATTGCTGGAGCGGGAACGGCGTACACCGCGACGAACGATTTCAACGTCGGACGCTTGGGCGCCGGCGCTGCATCGCTGACTGTCGACGACGGCGCGGTGCTGACCAGCGTCACCAGTTCGATCGCTCCGTTCGGCAGCGCGCCTGGTTCGAATGCGACGGTCACTGGCGCAGGATCGCGGTGGTCGACCACCGGCGGCTTTACCGTCGGCAGCGCAGTCGTCGGGACGCTGAACATCCTTGACCAAGGGACGGTACATGTGGGCACAGCCCTGTCGATTGGCGCAACGAGCAACGTCAATCTTAATGGCGGTACGCTGCGGTTCAACACGATCAGCGGCATCACCCGGGTCAATTACATTTCCGGCACGCTGCAACTCGCGGGCAATCGCGATATCATAATCGATTCGGGCCTGTTTGACTTCTACGGAGTTTCCCGCATCATCACCAGCGGCAAAGGACTGACGGTCGAAGGAACGACCACCATTCGACAAGACAAATCGTTAACGGTCAGCGGCGGAACATTCACCTCGCAAGGCCTGCTGACTCTCGGCGCACCGGGTTTCTCCAGCGGCGACCTGTTTATAAACAGCGGCGGCAGAGTTACCGCTGACGCCGACGTTAAACTCGACACTTTTGGCATCGCCACCATTAGCGACGCCGGATCGAGTTGGACGGTTGCGGGTAGTTTTCAGGTTTCGCCAACTGGGGGTCGCGGAGACCTGGTCATTTCTAATCAATCAAGCCTTTACATCGGCAATACGCTGTCGATCGGCTCGAGCGGGTTTGTTACTCTTAACGGCGGCACGATCCGCTTTAACGGCTACAGCCGAAACCCAGTCGGTGCTTTCGCTTACGCGGCGGGAACGGTCCAGCTTGGTGGGAATCGCACGCTCGGAAGCGACGCGGCGATTTTGGACCTGTTCGGTGCCTCCCCCACAATCCCCACCAGTAAGGCGCTGGTGGTGGAAGGGACTGCCATCCTAACGGCTGCCGCGCCCGTGACACTTTCAGGCGGCGATCTGGCCGCCGAAACGGTGCTCATGTCGCCTGGTAGCCAGATCACTAATACGGCTTCCGCGCAAGTCTCTGGTGCCATGCTCGCCCTGGCAGGATCAGTGATTGATGGCACTGGCGGCGACCTCACCATGGGTGACGCCGCTAAAGTCAACGGCTTCTACAGTGCTGGTACGCTTCAGGTGGGATCGTCCACAGTCACGCTTTCGGACGCCAACGACGCGGTGTTCGATTCGTCCGCGCTCGTCACAATCGGTGTTGGCGGTAACCCCGGCACGCTCGCGGCTGCCAACGGTTTGACGCTCAACTTTGGCGGCAACATCACCGGCCACGGCACAATTGACACTCTCAATGACCCTGCCAAACCGTTCATTAACAACGGCAACCTCACCGGCAGTTCGCTCGCGCAGCCACTGACACTTGCCGGTTACGTGAAGGGAGTGGGCACTTACGACAACGTCGAATTCGCCGGAACGTTCTCACCCGGTTTCAGTCCCGCCAAAGTGAATTTGGGGAGCGCGAGCTACAACGGCACGCTGGAAATCGAAATCGGCGGACTCACGCCGGGATCAAGTGGTTACGACCAACTCAATCACATCCTAGGCGCTGGCATCGCCCAACTTGGCGGCACACTCGACGTTACCTTGCTGGGTGGGTTTGAGCCGGAAGTGGGCAACACATTTATAGTTCTGACTGCGCTCGGTGGAGTCGTGGGAACATTTGCCGACGTTGCCTTGCCAACTCTTGATACAGGACTGAGTTGGAGCCTGCTTTATGAACCCAACGCCGTGCTGCTGGAAGTCATCGACATAGTTAATGGCGACTTCGACGGCGATGGCGATATCGACGGCCGCGACTTCTTGGCGTGGCAGCGCGGCGAATCGCCCGATCCGTTTAGCGCGGGTGACCTGGCGGAATGGAAGGCGAATTACGGCCCGGGTCCACTCGCAGCGAGCGTGGCCGTGCCCGAGCCGAAGTCTTCGCTCCTGCTAGCAGGGCTGTTGCTGTTGGTGCGTACGCGGGTTTTCCAGCCGGCCTGAATCGTCGGTCACCCGTGAGCTATTGCCACTCGAAACGTAGCGACCAAAATTTTCTGAAATTTTTGGCGGTACGGCGGTCGCTTTCCGACTCCTCCCGCTGGGCAGTTTATTTTCACTTGACCGACAATTTCTATCGGCCTGAGCGCGGCGTCAATCAGACGTGGACCGATAACGCAGCATGTGATCGATAACTCACTGGGGAGCTGATCATGACCACGCAGTTAAAGAAATTTTTTGTATCGTGTGCATTAGTGCTCCTCGGGGCTGCTGGGCTGATCGCCGCACCTTATGATGACGGCTACGGACGGGTCTGGCGGCAACCCGCCACAACCACGGGCTACACCTGGAACGCAGTGGCTTCACTTTGTCCTACCGATGGAATGACTGGATGCGGAGGTGCGCTGCAGGGCTGGACCTGGGCTAACCAACAGCAAACGATCGATCTACTCAATCGTTTCCTGCCTGACACCCATCAAATGACAGTCGAGAATCCGGGGTTTGAGGCTTATCTGCAAACTCCCTTTGCCTTTACGACCACCTTTGCCATGAATGGGGCACCCTATAACTGGTTCAATGCCCTACGCGGCTGGACTTCTACTCTCACCACGGAAGGGATGGGAATTCGCGGGACGTATTCCGAGGGGGGAGGGCCGGTCTCGTTTTATGCCGGCGTGGGTGTCAACGATCCCTTCAGCGTCAGTCAATTCCCCGGTTACTTGAACGAGACTGGCATTTGGCTGTGGCAAAGTACGGGCGAGATGTTCGGAGATTACGACGACAACCTGGTTGTCGATGGTCGCGACTTTATGGCCTGGCAGCGCGATCCCGGCATGGGAAGTCTCTCCGATTGGCAGGCACATTTTGGCGAGGAAATTCCCCTCAGCGCCGCGAGTGTTGCCATTCCAGAACCGGGAACATTCTGTTTAATCGCCGCCGTAGCTTTGCTATCTGCCTTCAATCGGCCGCGTCGACTTCGGAAATGCTGAACTTGTGCAGCAGGTTGTCGCTCACGCCGAAGTATTTTTCCTCGCCGTCGATTTTTCCTCCCGTAAACATCAGGCCAGCGAGATAAGTGTATAGCAGAACCACGAAACCGCAGACGCCCCAGCCCGGGATGAAGCCCATCCGCATCCGTGCGATCCATTGGGGAAACGCCGGCAGGTCGGCCTGATTGCCGGGTTGCAGTTTCACCAGCCAGCAGACCAAGAGCAGCAAAAAGAGCGGGAGATAGTTGCGCAAGAGCCGCGCCCGCAGGGCTTGTTGCCAGGTCATGTTGAACCGCGGGTGCAGCAAATCCTCGGCGACCAGACGGCCCCAACCCTGTTTCACGGCTTTCATGTCGTACTGCAGAATCGGTGTGAGAAAATTGACTTCCAAATTGCGAACTCGCGCGCACCAGACGTTGAAGATGCGATAGCGGCGAGCCTCGATTCCCATGAAGGTCAGCACCAACAGCATTCCCACAATCAGCGGGGCGTGGGAGTGATCGAGATCACCGAACGTGAAAGTCACAAGGCCCATCACCGAGAGGATCGCCCAGTTGGTGGTCGTGTCGAGCCGCACCCGCCAGATTGTCGAGCGATGGAGTTCGCCGCGATAGAAGTGCACTAGGGCCGCGATGTACTCGGAGCGGGTCAGCTCCGACACGTCGAAATGGGGCACACTCGGCGGGGAAAGTTCCAGATGTTCGACGTTCTCGGCCATCGTTAAAGTCCGTATGTGATGCGTACTGTTTTACTCCATCATACCATCAGAACGGCCAGAACCAACGGATCAACGGAATCGCCGTGACGGCGACCAAGATTTCCGTGATCAAGCCCAAACGAAAATAGTCGCTGAAACGATAACCACCCGGTCCCCAGACAAGCGTGTTTGATTGATGGCCGATGGGCGTTACCATTCCCACCGCCGCTCCCACCGCGACGGCCATCAAGAAGGGATCGGCAGAGACATCCATGGTTTGAGCCAGGCTAATGCCGACGGGACACATAATGATCGCGGCAGCGGCGTTGCTGAACAAATCCGCTAGGACGATGGAGACGACGAGGATCACGCCAAGTAGCAGCGTTGGGCTGCCGGTGCCGACAAGGCTCACCGTGGCATTGGCGAGCGATTCGGCCGCGCCGCTTGTTTCAAAGGCTGTGCCGACGGGAATCAATGCCGCGAGCAAGACGATCAACGGCCAATCAACCCCCGCATAAACTTCCTGCACGCGGATCACTTTGAACATGACCATGCCTAGCGCCGCGGTAACAAATGCCATGCTCGCAGGGAGCCAGCCGATGCTACTCGCGACAATCGCGGCGGCAAACAAGCCGACAGCGGTGAGCAATTTGCGGTAGGGCTGGATGACCCAGTCGCGAGACACGAGCGGCAGAATGCCGAGGTCACCGATCAGGTTACTCATTTCCTCGCGTGGCATCTGCAAAAGCAGTACATCGCCCGCGCGAAAACGGGCATCACGCATCCGCTGTTCCACAAGACGCCCCCGCCGCCCCAAGGCTAGCAAGTTACTATGGTAATTCTCGCGTAAATGCACTTGTCGCGAGGTGTTGCCCACGAGTACGGAATTCGACATCACAACGGCTTCGACGATTTCCAAGTCTTCGGGCTTGACTGTCTCCGCCGGTTTGGGCGAATCGTCGGGAATTGGGCGGTCTCCCTTGATCGCCAATTTATGTTCGGTGATGAAGGCTTGCAAATCTTGTGAGCCGCTCCGCATAAGAATGCGATCGCCCTCTTCCAAGGCGAGCGATTTCATTTGTCGCCCTTTGACGAAAACCTTGCCCCGTTTGAGTGAGATGACGTTCATGTCGCTTTCGGGCGTAACGATCTCGGTAATCGATTTACCAATCACCTTGGAGTCTTCCAGCACAATCAGTTCGGCAAAGTAATCGGCGATTTCGAACAAGTCGCCCTCCACGCCGCTTTGGCGTTCAGGTACGATTCGCCAACCGATGAGCGTGATGAAGGCAATGCAGACGATCGCCACGCCACCGCCAACCGGTGTGAAATCGAACATGCGAAAAGGTGTGTCGGCGTAGTCGGTGCGGAAGTCGGCGACGATCATGTTGGGGGGCGTGCCGATGAGCGTGATCATGCCTCCCAACAGCGAGGCGAAGGCCATTGGCATCAGAATAAATGACGGTGAGCGGTTCGACTTGCGAGCCAAATGAATCGCCACGGGCATCAACAGGGCCACCGCGCCGACATTATTAATGAAGGCGGAAAGCAGGGTGACGGCTCCGCAGAGGGCAATTACTTGGCGCGGTTGACTCTCGCCGACATGCGACATCCATTTGCCAACGAGGTCCACGAGTCCGGCACGTTCCAGCGAATAGCTGAGGATCAAAATAGCTCCCACGGTGATGACGGCAGGGTTGGAGAACCCCGAAAACGACTCCTTAAAGGGAACAATCCCGGTAAAAGTCAGGGCGCAGAGCGACATGATGGCAATCAGGTCATAACGAATGCGGTCCTGAACGAAGAGGACCATGGAAATGATGAGGGTCGCGTAGACGATAACCTGTTCGGACATGCGATTTTGTAGCCCTTTTCAGGAAAAAATCGGGTTTAACGAGCTTTCACGGAGGGAAGACATTTGAATATGGGCAATTGATGTGCCAGAGACTAGTCCTATAGAGGATTGCGCTACCAATGAGCCTAGGCGGACCTGGCTATCCGCTATCCGCTTTCGGCCAGAGATTCCCCACTCTTACCGACAGCCAATAGCCGATAGCCGCCTAGGTTCATTGGCAGCGCAAGGATCAATAGACGGACAGCGTGTGGCTCAACTGAGTGGTGTTGAAGAACCAAAAAAGTAGGGGTCGACGATTTCGTCGACCCCTAGAGTGCTATTGGGAGTGCTATTTGTCGACTACATAATCGACTCGAAATCGCTAATGATTAGCGCATTTCCTGGGAACAGGGCATCGCGAATCAATGAGTCCAGGTCAGCCCCTCCGTCCAGCACGATATCGATCGCCGCGGTGATGTTCCGGGCGGTCACTTTATCGGCACCACTGTCAGCAATCACGTTGACGCTGGCACCAGAGTCGACGCGCTCGACGATAACCGTATCGTTACCCGATCCCGCCACGGCGGAGATGTCGGCCGTAGCGCTCGAATCGCGGATCGTAATTCGGTCCGCGCCTTCGCCAGTGTCGACCAACATGGACTCTCGAACGGTAACACCCGTGATGGTCACGGTGTCGTTACCGACATCAGTCTGAGCTTCCAGGGTGCCATTGACCGTCGAATTGACGAAGCGAACGACGTCGTTGCCAGCACCAGTGATCGCTTTGGCAGTTTTTCCAATCAACGATCCGTTATTGACAGTCACGGTATCAGCACCCTCGCCCGTGTCGGCTACCAGATCGCCCGTGACACTGGTGTTCGAGATGGTCACGATATCGTTGCCCACGCCAGTAAGGATTTCAGCGCTCGATCCGACCACCACCCCTACGCGTAGCCCACTCGTGGTGACGCGGTCGTTGCCAGCCCCCGAGTCGATTTTCAGATCGCTGCCAATGCTCACGTTGCGGATGGAAACACTGTCGTTGCCGTCCGCCAAGCTGATCTGTGACTTGGAAACCACCGCCGCGGGAAAACTAACCGCAGCCCGACCGTTGATGGTCGTGGCGATGCCATTGGCGTCCAGGAGACCGCGCACGGTTAAGTTACCGTTCGCTGCTTGAACGACTTCGAGGGAGTTGTCAAACACATCTCCCTGGATGTTCAGCTCACCCCCACTGAAGGAAACCGCCACATCCCCCGCCATCATGGCCTTGGTTTCGAGGACTTCCATACCGAATCGCCGCCGCGCTGTGCCATTGAACTTCGCCATGATTTTTTCTCCAAAAAAGGTTGAATCCCGGCGAGAAGTGAATTCAGTCGAATTTCGACGCATGAGCTGGGGTTAAACAGAGGAGTAGATTGCTGCTTGGCCAACCGCCATGAAAACTTAAAAACAAAAAGTTGGTGTGCTCACGCTGAAAAACACGAAGTTTTGCCGCCATTTTTGAGAGGAATCAGAGTTAATAGGTCTGCGCAGACATAGAAAGCGGCTCTGCAATAGGCAATTGGTAAGCCAGAAACCACATCTAGCCGGACCGCAACGCGGTCCGGGAACGGCGTTCAACACCAGAACTTTGGCCGAATTCCGCTTCTGCTGACGAGGGGATGACTCTCGGCCTATGTCAAAATGGGCGAACTTTGCGGTAATTTGGGGTCTCCTAGCATTGTCCAGGGAAGCCCGAACCGGACTGATGTACAGTTGGGCGCGAAATTCGCTGGGGGGTCGCCTTGTCATGCTTCTGGACATAGCTATATTAGGTGATTCGCAAAAGTTTCTCGGAGCCAGGCTAGCGTAGCTCAATTGGCAGAGCAGCTGATTTGTAATCAGCAGGTTGGGGGTTCAATTCCCTTCGCTAGCTCGTCATGTCGCGGTGCGCTTGCCGGTTGCTGAGGTGAAGTGTCGGGTCAGCGCTAGAGTTGTTTGACAATGAAGGTTGTCGAACGTGGCCAAGAAAAATGTTTGCGAATGGAATTGTCGGTAAGAAGCGAACGGACGCAGTTGGCAGGCCGGGGAGTTACCGAAGCGGTCAAACGGGGCAGACTGTAAATCTGCTGGCTCTGCCTTCGCAGGTTCGAATCCTGCACTCCCCATTGGAAAAGAGGTCGAGAGTCAAGAGCGGAGAGTCAAGAGCTAGAAGTGTTTATGGCTCTCGACCCTTGACCCTCCGCTCTCGACTACTTGGCGGGTGTAGCTCAATGGTAGAGCAACAGCCTTCCAAGCTGATGACGAGGGTTCGATTCCCTTCACCCGCTTTGAAGAAAGTGGCTTTTGGCTGATGGCTATCGGCTTTCAGCCAGAAAATGACTATCCCGATTAGATTTTGTGTGAGGAGAATTTGAGCTGACAGCCGACGGCCGAAAGCTGACAGCCGTGATTTGCTGCTGTAGCTCAGTTGGTAGAGCACTTCCTTGGTAAGGAAGAGGTCATGAGTTCGAGTCTCATCAGCAGCTCTGCGAGTGATATGTTTTTTTGTAAGGGTTGGTGAGCACCCCCTTTTTGTCCTTGAAACAAACGACCTGGTATAAAGTGTAGGGAGAAAAATGGCTAAGGATACTTTTGCGCGTACCAAACCGCATGTGAACGTAGGTACGATTGGTCACATCGACCATGGGAAAACCACGACGACGGGCGCGATCCTGGCTGTGCAAGCGGCCAAGGGCCTCGCCAAGGGTAAGTCGTACGCCGATATCGCCAAGGGCGGTACCGTCCGCGACGCCACGAAGACCGTGACCATTGCCGTCTCGCACGTCGAGTACGAAACCGCCAATCGTCATTATGCCCACATCGACTGCCCGGGCCATGCTGACTTTATTAAGAATATGATCACCGGTGCCGCCCAAATGGACGGTGCAATTCTGGTCGTGTCGGCTGCCGATGGTCCGATGCCGCAAACTCGCGAGCACATTTTGTTGGCTCGTCAGGTGGGTGTGCCCCGTGTGGTGGTCTTCCTCAACAAGTGCGACCTCGTCGACGACGAAGAGTTGCTTGAGTTGGTGGAGCTCGAAGTTCGCGAATTGCTGACTCACCACGGCTTCCCCGGCGACGAAGTGCCGGTAATTCGTGGTGCCTCGAAGCCTGCCTACGATAATCCGAAAGACCCTGCCGCGTCGAAGTGCATTAGCGATCTGATGGATGCCATCGACAGCTATATCCCCGAACCAACTCGCGAAACCGACAAGCCGTTCCTGATGGCGATCGAAGACGTGTTCTCGATCGAAGGCCGTGGAACTGTGGCCACCGGTCGTATCGAGCGTGGCAAGGTAAAGGTTGGCGAGGAAGTCGAGATCATTGGCTTGACCGCTGCCCCCACCAAGACCACCTGCACGGGTGTGGAAGCCTTCAACAAGACCATGGATCAAGGCGAGGCTGGCGACAACGTCGGTTGCTTGCTCCGCGGTGTGAAGCGCGAGGATATTCAACGCGGTCAAGTGCTGGCCAAGCCAGGTAGCATCACGCCGCATGTCAAGTTCGAAGCCGAGGTGTACGTGCTGTCGAAGGAAGAAGGAGGCCGCCACACGCCGTTCTTTAGCGGTTATCGGCCTCAGTTCTACTTCCGCACGACGGACGTCACGGGTGCCGCCAACTTGATGGGCGATGCCGAGATGTGCATGCCGGGCGACAACGTCCGTTTGAGCATCGAGTTGGGCAAGCCCATTGCGATGGACGACGGCGTTCGTTTTGCCATCCGCGAAGGCGGCAAGACGGTCGGTTCCGGCGTGGTGACGAAGATTTTGGAATAATCATAAGGCGGAGGGCGGAAGGTGGAAGGCGGAATTAATTTCCCCCTTCCGCCTTCGCCCTTCCACCTTTGTTTTAGGGGTGTAGCTCAATTGGCAGAGCACCGGTCTCCAAAACCGGGGGTTGCGAGTTCGATTCCCGCCGCCCCTGCTATAAGGGGCTGTCGGCTATCGGCTGTCAGCTCTCGGCCAGACGAGGATTCGCCCCTCTGGCCGAGAGCCGATGGCCAATAGCCAATAGCCAAGTAAAGAAGTGCGAGTCGAAACCCTCGCGAGTTGGGAAAGATTAGCCGTGGCAGAATTAATTACAGGAATGTTCCATGCTTCGCGGTATAAGCGAAGCCAGGGCAAGATTGCCCGACAGGTCACCTTCGCCGCGATCGCGTTGGTGTTTGCCGTGGCGGCGTGGAATATGTTCGGCATGGCTCAGACGGACGTGAATCGCTATGTGATTCCGTCCATCGTTTTTGCGGTGGGGGCCTGGATTGCCTTTCGGATTGTGAACATCCCGAGCTTTGCCGATTTTTTGATTTCGGTCGAAGCGGAGATGAATAAAGTCTCGTGGCCCGGCCGCACCGAATTGTGGCGGGCTTCGATGGTGGTGATCGTGGTGATCTTCCTGTTGGCGGCGATCCTGTTCACTTACGACTTGGTGCTGCGTTTTATCGTGGGCAAGATTTTTGGTTTGTAGTGCTGCATTACGCTGGGACGTGAGCACGAGTTGTTTGGCATCAGAACGAAGGAAGTCTCGGTGAGCGACGAAGCCGAAAAAATCATTGACGATTCGACTGCCGAGGAGGAATCCCGCTTAGCGGGTGATACCGCTACGGCGACCGAGGACGAGTCTCAAGAAGAGCAGTCGGCCATCGATCAGGCAGAAGCCGCGCTGGCCGAGGAAGAAGTCAACGACCAGACCGACGAAGGCGCGGCGGATGAAACAGCCGCAGCGGATGAAGCCGAGGTTGTCAGGGTCAAAGAACCGGCCGTCATGAAGAAGTCGGCGGCAACGAAAAAGAAGGAAAAACTAGACGAGCTCGATCCCATCAAGCGGGCGCTGCTCCCCAAGGTGAAGGATGACGGACCGGTCGTGATGGACTGGTACATCCTCAAGGTGCAGTCGAACCGCGAACGGTCGATTGCCGATGCTTTGAAGCGCAAAATCGCCATCGAAGGGCTGGATCGCTACTTCGACGACGTGATCGTGCCGACGGAAAAGGTCACGGAGTTCAAGGCGGGCAAGAAGAAGGTCGTCGAGCGCAAGCTGTATCCGGGTTACATCGTCGTGCATATGTGCATCAACGACGACACCTGGTTTGCGGTGCGGGAAACGTCGGGCATCGGTGATTTCACCGGTTCCGCCGGCAAGCCCACGCCGATGCTGGCCCACGAAGTGGCCCGCATAATTAAGAAGGATGAGGAGGAGGTTTCCGATTCGCCGAAGTTGAACATCAACTTCAAGATTGGTGATCGGGTGAAGATCAAGGAAGGCACCTTTGAGAGTTTCGAGGGCGAGGTGCATTTGATCGACCAACAGAACGGCCGCATCTCGGTGATGATCAACATTTTCGGCCGCAGCACGCCGGTCGAATTGGAATATTGGCAAGTCGAAGTACTGTGAGGAAGTGGCCATAGGCTATCAGCTATCGGCTATCGGCCAGAGAGAAGCGATTCTTTCTGACCGACAGCCGACAGCCGAGAGCCGACAGCCCTAAAACTATGGCAAAGCAATTAGTGGGAACGGCGAAGTTTCAAATCCCTGGTGGGCAGGCCACGCCGGCTCCTCCCGTGGGCACTTCGCTCGGTAAGTATGGCGTCAACTTGGGCCAGTTCGTCCAAGCCTTTAACGACAAAACCAAGGAAGCGAACGGGATGATGATTCCCGTCGTGGTGAACGTCTACAACGATCGCTCGTTCGACTTCATCACCAAAAGCCCTCCGGCGGCGGTGTTGTTGAAGAAGATCGTCGGCTTGGCGAAGGGTTCCTCGGTGCCCAACAAGACCAAGGTGGGCAAGGTGACCCGCGCTCAAATGGAAGAGATTGCCAATCTCAAGATGAATGACCTCAATGCCCGCGATCTCGAACACGCCGTGCGGATGGTCGCCGGCACGGCCCGCAGCATGGGCCTCGAAGTTGAAGGTTAAGCCGGCGAGGTCGCCGCGGCGACCGGTGGAATAATTAAGCACAAAGCGAATCAAATCATGCCAAAAATAGCCAAACGTATGAAGAAGCTCGTCGAGAAGCGGCCCGCAACGGCGCTCCCCGTCGGCGAGGCCGTCACAGCCCTCAAGAAATTCGACGGCACGAAGTTCGTGCAGTCGGTCGAGATTTCCATGCGGTTGGGCGTTGATCCCACGCAGGCCGATCAAATCGTCCGCGGCTCGATTGTGTTGCCACACGGCATCGGCAAAGTGCAGCGCGTGATCGTGTTCGCCAAGGGCCCCGCGGCTGAGGCGGCTCGCGCCGCTGGTGCTGATGAAGTCGGCGACGACGAGATGGCCAAGAAGATTCTTGGCGGTTGGACCGATTTCGACGTCTGCATCGCGACCCCCGACATGATGAAAGTGGTCGGTCCGCTCGGTAAGGTGCTCGGCCCGCGTGGCTTGATGCCTTCACCCCGTGCCGGCACCGTGACTCCCGACGTGGCCAAGACCATCGGCGAATACAAGGCGGGCAAGGTCGAGTTCCGCAACGACAAGGGTGGCAACGTGCATGCGATTGTCGGCAAGCTCGATTTCGATCAAGAGAAGTTGGCCGAGAACATTCAAGCGTTCGTCAACATCATCATGAGCCTGAAACCTTCGGGCGTGAAGGGAACATATTTGCGGTCGGCTTACATCAGTGCGACGATGAGCCCGAGCGTGCAGTTGGCGATTTAGTATTTTCCCAAGTTTACTTAGGCGGGGTCGAAACGACCCGGCTCACTCGATAAAAGTTGAAATGCCATGAGCAAGTACGTTAAAGACCTGATTACCAACGAATTGAAGAGTCGGCTTGCAGGCGTGGCCGACGCGTTGTTGGTCGACGTGGTGGGCATGGAAGCCAATTCCAATGTCGAGCTTCGCAAGGAATTGCGCAAGAAGAATATGCATTTGTTGGTGGTCAAGAACAGCCTCGGACGGCGAGCCACCGAAGGGACGACCCTTGCTCCCGCATTTGAAGGTTCGGCTGGGACGCTGGCCATCGTGTGGGGTGGCGAAGACGTGGTGTCGCTCGCCAAGGAAATCACGCGACTCGCCGCGAATGCCAAATACAAGCCATTCGCTCCCAAGGGGGGCGTGATGGACGGCTCGAAGTTGTCGGCCGACGACGTCAAGGCCGTTAGCAAGTGGCCGAGCCGTGAAGAACAGTTGAGCATTCTTATGGGCCAGATATTGAGCCCGGGTGCGATGTTGTCAAGTCAATTGCTCGGTCCTGGCGGTAAGTTGGCGAGCCAGATCAAGCAAAAGGGCGAAGAAACTGATTCCGTAGATCAGACAACCTAAATCAGCAATCGAATCAAAAAATCACACTGGGGCATTTTGCCCGCATAGCAAGAAAGGGTTTTGAAAATGAGCGATGCAGCAGTAGCAGAATTCTCTGCCACGACCAAGGACATGGGCGACAAGATTGTCGGCCTCACCCTCAAGGAAGCCAAGGAACTGAGCGATTACCTCAAGGACGTTTACGGCATTGAGCCCGCCGCGGGCGGTGCCGTGATGGTGGCCGCTGCCGGTGACGGAGCTGGTGCCGCCGCTGCGGTTGAGCAGACCGAGTTTAACGTGATGCTCGACGCCATTGGCGGCAACAAAATCGCCGTCATCAAGGTGGTCCGCAGCGCGACGGGCTTGGGCCTCAAGGAAGCCAAAGACTTGGTTGAAGCCGCTCCGAGCAAGATCAAGGAAGGCGTTTCCAAGGAAGATGCCGAGAAGCTCAAGGCCGAATTGGCCGAAGCGGGCGCGACCGTCTCCATCAAGTAGTTGATTGGCATTGTGCGTGCTTTGCCACCGATTTTCGGAAGCGAAGCGGCCGCGCGATGGTCTTGATGGCGTAGCGGAGTTCGCGGCTGGCAGCTTAAAGTCGCAGTGCGAATTCCGATGTTCGAGAAACGCAGCGCATGTTTGTTTTGTGGCCGAGGCAAAGGGGGGATGGTGATGGCACGGAAGTCGCTCAATCGCAGCCACCCCGCGATAACTGTTTGGACCGGCATGGTTTATTTTCTTGCTGTTCAAGCTCCCGCCCTCGGTTTAGCTCGGCTTCAATTGGCCCTCCCCTCCGTTACAGAGGCTGTTGCGGGCTTGTGTCGCTATTTCCACCCTACCTCGTGATATCGGAGCAGCTTGCCCCATGGCAGTCCCGGCTGAACGACGATTACAAGTTCCCCAAGTCCGTACCTTCGGGAGCGCCCGTATTGCTTACGAAATTCCCGATCTGACCCAAATCCAAACCGAGAGCTACGCGCGGTTCCTGCAATACGACGGAACCTCGACGATCATTCGTAAAGACGATGGCTTGGAGAGTGTTCTCCGGGAAATTTTCCCGATCGAGAGCTACGACAAGACCATTCGTTTGGAATACTTGCGTTACGATCTGGGGAAGCCTCGCTACGAACCCGACGAGTGCCGGCAGTTGCGGCTGACCTATGGTCGGCCGTTCCGTATTTGGCTGCGCTTAGTGAAAGAGCAGCCAATCGAGGAAGAAGTCTATCTGGGTGATCTGCCGATCATGCTCGGTGGGGGTGAATTCATCATCAACGGTGCCGAGCGCGTCGTGGTGAGCCAGTTGCACCGTAGCCCTGGTATCGACTTCGTTTCGGAAGTCGAAGCGGGCGAGCGCCGCACGCACAGTTGCCGCGTGATTCCTGAGCGTGGAAGCTGGATCGAGCTCAACACCACCAAAAAGGACAGCATCACGGTCCGCATCGATCAGAGCGGTCGGTTCTCGGCGGTGACGTTGCTGCGGGCGATGGGCCCCGAGTTGAGCCTGGATGCCGACATCCTCAAGCAGTTCTACGAGACCAAGAAAGAAAAAATTACCGACGGTCGCAGTGCATCGAAGGTCGAAGGCAAAGTCGCGGTGGGGGATATTATCTATCCGGTGGGCAGCGACCGTGCCGGCGAAATTATCATCGAAGGTGGCCAGCGGATTACCAAGAACATCGCCGAAGTGATTTGCACCTCGGGTGTGAAGACCGTCGAGCTCATGGAACCGCCGAAGACGCCCCATCTCTTGAATGCGATGGCCGACGATAACACGTCGAGCCACGAAGAAGCCCTGCTGCGGATTTACCAGCGGTTGCGTCCGGGCAACCCGCCGCAACTGGAAAAGGCGCGTCAACTGTTCGCCGAGAAGTTCTTCGATGCGAATCGCTATCGCTTGGGTCGGGTCGGTCGATTCCGCATGAATCGCAAACTGGGGATTAATGTTCCCGAGACCGACATGGTGCTGCGTCCCGAGGACTTGATCGCTTCGATCCGTTATTTGTTGGACTTGAGCGCAGGCGATCAAGAAGTTGAGATCGACGACATCGATCACTTGGGCAATCGCCGTCTGCGGACGATCGATGAGCTCGCGTGCGACGAAATTCGCAAGGGTTTCCTCAAGCTCCGCCGCACCGTGCAAGAACGGATGAGCCTCAAGGATGCCGACGATATCACTCCGCGGAGCTTGATTAATCCCAAGAGCATCTCGGCGGCGATTGAATATTTCTTTGGCCGCGGCGAGCTTTCGCAAGTGGTTGACCAAACGAATCCGCTTTCGATGCTTACGCACGAACGGCGTCTTTCGGCTTTGGGTCCCGGCGGTTTGAATCGCAAACGAGCCGGCTTTGAAGTCCGCGACGTTCACATTTCGCATTACGGCCGCATCTGCCCGATTGAAACGCCGGAAGGCACGAACATCGGTTTGATTTCGAGCCTTGCGATGTACGCTTCGGTCGACGAATACGGTTTCTTGATTACTCCCTACCGCAAAGTGAAGGGCGGCAAGCTGACCGACGAAGTCGTGTGGCTGCGAGCCGATCAAGAATCGGAAGCCTACGTCGCCTCGGCGGACGTGCCGGTGAAAGACAATCAAATCCAAGGCGACACCGTGGTCGCTCGTTATAAGTCGGACTTCGTGCTCGTGCCGGTCGATAAGATCGAATACACCGACGTGGCACCGAGCCAGATGATCGGCGTGTCGGCCGGTTTGATTCCGTTCCTGGAGCATGACGACGCGAACCGCGCGTTGATGGGCTCCAACATGCAGCGCCAAGCGGTGCCGCTGTTGATCGCCGATCCGCCCGTGGTGGGTACCGGCTTGGAACGCGACGTGGCTCGGCACTCGGGCATGTTGGTGCGCGCAGGTCATAAGGGGACCGTGAATTACGTCGATGCCACCCGCATCGAGATTGGTCCCGAGATTCATCATCTGCGCAAGTTCGTGGGCCTTAACGAACGGACCTGCCAGAATCAAAAACCGCTGGTGCGTGTGGGCGACAAAGTGGAGAAGGGCGACGTGATCGCTGATGGTGCCGCTACCTTCAAGGGCGAATTGGCCTTGGGTCGTAACGTGCTCGTCGCGTTTATGTCTTACGAAGGTTACAACTTCGAGGACGCGATCATCATCAGCGAAGAGTTGGTCAAGAACGACGTTTATACCTCGATCCATATCGAGGAGTTCGACGTCGAAATCCGCGAAACCAAGCTCGGCCGCGAGGAATTCACGCGAGATATTCCCAACGTCAGCGAAAAGGCCCTCCGCAATCTCGATGAAAGCGGCATTGTGCAGATCGGCACGTTCGTCGAGCCAGGCGATATTTTGGTCGGCAAGGTTTCGCCGAAATCAAAGACAGAACTTACGCCGGAAGAAAAACTGCTGCATGCGATCTTCGGGCGGGCCGGTGAAGACGTGAAGAACGATTCGCTGGAAGTGCCGTCAGGTATCGAAGGCATTGTGATCGACACGCAGAAGTTTTCGCGTCGCATGAGCCTCAGCGAAGACGAGCGCAAGCTGTTCGAAAAGTCGCTTAAGACGGCCGAAAAAGAAGGCAACGAAGCGATTGCCGCCAAGTTCTCGGAGATGGTCGTCGAGATCGAAAAGATTCTCGGCAAGAAGATCACCGACGAAGACGGCAACGAGCAGGTTCACAATCAGGAACCCCAGTTCGTCGCCGACTTGGCCGTCCGATTCCGCTTGGATGCAATCGACATTCGCAGCCCGCAGAAGTTGAAGGATGTCGAGAAGACTTACAAGACCATGTGGCCCGCAGTGGAAGAAGCCATCGACACCCGCGACCGCAAGCTCAACTCGATGAAGCGTGGCGACGAGCTCCGCAGCGGCGTGTTGCAGATGGTCAAGGTCTACATCGCCACCAAGCGCGTGATTTCGGTGGGTGACAAGATGGCCGGTCGCCACGGTAACAAGGGTGTGATCTCCAAGATTCTGCCCGTCGAAGATATGCCGTTCCTGGATGATGGTACCCCGGTGCAGATCATGCTCAATCCGTTGGGCGTGCCGAGCCGTATGAACGTGGGCCAGATTTTGGAAACGCATCTCGGCTGGGCCGGCGCGAAGCTGGGCTTCCGCGCGGTGACGCCGGTGTTCGATGGTGCGACCGAAGAGCAGATTAACGACTGCTTGGAAGAAGCGGGTTTGCCGCGGCACGGCAAGACCAAGTTGTTCGATGGTCGCACGGGCGAGAAGTTCGAGCAGGAAACCACGGTCGGTTACATCTACATGCTCAAGCTCCACCACTTGGTGGACGACAAAGTCCATGCCCGCAGCACGGGGCCGTACTCGCTTATCACGCAGCAACCGCTGGGTGGCAAGGCGCGGTTCGGTGGCCAACGCTTCGGCGAAATGGAAGTGTGGGCCCTTGAAGCCTATGGAGCGGCTTACATCCTGCAAGAGTTGCTCACGGTGAAAAGCGACGACGTCGAAGGGCGTACCAAGATTTACGAGTCGATGGTTAAGGGCGAGAACACGCTGCAAGCCGGCACCCCGGCGAGCTTCGACGTGCTCACAAACGAAATCCGTGGCCTGGGACTGAACATGCAATTGGAGAAACGACAACAGTTGTAAGCCAACAAACTCGCAACGTGTTTTTTCCAAAAAACAGAGAATTCCGCGAATCAACAGTTCGCCAAAATAGATTGAGGAGCGTCGGATGAGTGTTTTAGAAGGCTCAAATTACGACCGCGTGAATGATTACGGCTCGGTGAAGATTAGTCTGGCCCGGCCACACGATATCCGCAGTTGGTCGTTCGGCGAGGTGAAGAAGCCCGAGACGATTAACTACCGCACTTATCGTCCAGAAAAGGACGGTTTGTTCTGCGAGCGGATTTTCGGACCCGAAAAGGACTGGGAATGTGCCTGCGGCAAATACCGCGGCATGAAGTACAAGGGGATGATCTGCGACCGTTGCGGCGTGAAGGTCACGCACAGTCGCGTGCGCCGCAAGCGGATGGGCCACATCGAGTTGGCCGCGCCCGTGGTGCATATCTGGTTCTTCAAGGCCATGCCGAGCCGCTTAGGCAGCCTCTTGGCGATGAAGACTTCCAGCCTGGAGAAGGTGATTTACTTCCAGGATTATGTGGTCACCAATCCCGGCGACACGCCGCTTAAGCCGCAGCAACTGTTGACCGA
This sequence comes from Bythopirellula sp., assembly GCA_034439695.1. Taxonomy (GTDB): domain Bacteria; phylum Planctomycetota; class Planctomycetia; order Pirellulales; family Lacipirellulaceae; genus Bythopirellula. Next base: position 22,561 of record JAWXAV010000071.1, read on the forward strand.
GGAAGAATATCGCGCTGCCCGCGAGCAGTACGGCGAGACGTTCGAGGCCGACATGGGTGCCGAGGCGGTGCGCAAGTTGCTGATGGCATTGGACCTCGTGAAGCTTTCGGAGCAACTACGCGTCGATCTCAAGGAAACCGGCTCGAAGCAAAAGGCCAAGGATCTGATCAATCGGCTCAAGACCGTTGAAGCGATTCGCGATTCCGACAACAAGCCCGAGTGGATGGTGCTGGACGTGATCCCCGTGATCCCGCCGGACCTGCGTCCCTTGGTGCTCTTGGATAGCGGCAACTTTGCCACAAGCGATCTCAACGATCTCTATCGCCGCATCATCAACCGCAACAACCGGCTCAAGAAGTTGGTCGACCTCAACGCTCCGGAAGTCATCATTCGCAACGAAAAGCGGATGCTGCAACAATCGGTCGATGCGTTGTTCGACAACAACCGCTGCAAGCGACCCGTGTTGGGATCGAGCAATCGTCCGCTCAAGTCGCTCACCGACATGATCAAGGGAAAGCAGGGCCGCTTCCGCGAGAACCTGCTCGGCAAGCGGGTCGATTACTCGGCGCGGAGCGTGATCGTGGTCGGTCCGCGGCTCAAGCTGCATCAATGCGGTCTTCCCAAGAAGATCGCGCTCGAGCTGTATCAGCCGTTCATCATTCGCCGTCTCAAGGAGCTCGGGCACGCCGACACGATCAAGTCGGCCAAGAAAATGCTTGAGCGCAAGGATGACGAAGTATGGGATATCCTCGAAGAGGTGATCACCAATCATCCGGTGCTCCTCAATCGTGCTCCGACGCTCCACCGCATGGGTATTCAGGCCTTCGAGCCGACCTTGGTGGAAGGGAACGCGATTAACCTCCATCCGCTCGTATGCAAAGGCTTCAATGCTGACTTCGACGGCGACCAAATGGCCGTCCATTTGCCGCTGTCGATTGAAGCACAAGTCGAAGCACATACGTTGATGATGAGCACGCACAACATTTTCAGTCCGTCGAACGGTGCCCCGATTATTAGCCCGTCGCAGGACGTGGTGATGGGAAGCTACTATCTGACGATGAACGTCCCCGATTGCATGGGCGACGGCATGATTTTTAGCTCCATGGAAGAAGTCGAAACCGCCTACGGAGCTCGCAAGGTTGGCACGCATGCCCGCATCAAAGTGCGGCTGCCGAAGGATCGCTGCCTGCGTGAAGACCGCGGCAATCCTCAGAAGCTCGGTGCCAGGGTAGAAACTACAGTGGGCCGCGTGATTTTCAATATGATCCTGCCGCAAGGAATGCCGTTTTACGATGTCGCGCTCAAGTCCAGCGAATTGGCGAAGGTGATTTCCGACTGCTACGAATTTGTGGGACGCCGGGCCACCATCGAGCTCCTCGACGACATGAACCAACTTGGTTTCCGTCAAGCGACTTTGAGCGGCCTGTCGTTCGGTACCGACGATCTGATCACCCCTGATACAAAGGGCAAGATCATCGCCGAAGCCGAAAAGACTGTGATGAAGTTCAACAAGCTGTTCCAGCGCGGCGTGATCACCGAAGTCGAACGCTACAACCAGGTGCTCGACGCTTGGACCCACGCTCGTGAACAGATTACGGCCGAAATGATGGCCGGGCTGCAAGCCGACTTCCGTACGGGCGGCTATGTGAACCCGATCTTCTTGATGGCCAACTCGGGTGCCCGCGGCGGTGTCGAGCAGATGCGTCAGCTTGGCGGTATGCGTGGTTTGATGGCCAAGCCCTCCGGCAAGATTATCGAAACGCCGATCAAAGCGAACTTCCGCGAAGGCCTGACCGTGCTCGAATATTTCAGTTCTACGCACGGTGCCCGCAAGGGTCTGGCCGACACGGCCCTCAAGACGGCGGACTCGGGTTATCTGACTCGTAAGCTGGCCGACGTGGCGCAGAACGTGGTGGTCACCACTCACGACTGCAAAACGACCCAAGGCATTACGAAGGGGATCATTTATCGCGGTGAGAAAGTGGAAGTGAGCCTCGCCGACTCGATCAAGGGTCGGGTGAGCCGCGCCAACATCGTCAATCCGATCACCGACGAAGTGATTATTGCCGAAAACGCGATGATCACCTCCGACATTGCCCGCAAGATCGAGCAGCTCGGCCTGGAGAAGATTCAGGTTCGCAGCCCGATGACCTGCGACGCCGATTTGGGCGTCTGCCGGTTGTGCTACGGCATGGACCTGTCGACCGGTGCAATGGTCGAAGAGGGTATGGCCGTGGGTATCATCGCCGCCCAAAGCATCGGCGAGCCGGGTACCCAGCTCACCATGCGTACGTTCCACATCGGTGGCGTGGGTCAGCGCGACGTGGAAGATAGCGACATCAAGGCCAAGAAGGGTGGTATCGCCAAGTTCGCCCGCCTCAAGGCGGTAACGAACGACGCCGGTCAATTGGTCGTTCTGACGCGCAATGGTGAAATCGCCCTGGTCGACGAACGTGGCCGAGAAGTCGAGAAATACGAAGTTCCCGCCGGTGCGGTCATCAAGGTCAAGGAAAACGGAACCGTCGCTCCCGGGGACACGCTTTGCGAATGGGATCCGCATAGTATCCCCATTCTCTCGGAAACGGGTGGCAAGATTCGCTTCGAGGATTTGGTCGAAGGCGAAACGATCCGTGGTGAGATGGACCCCAGCGGCAAGAAGCGCTTTGTGATCATGGAACACAAGGGCGATTTGCATCCGCAGATCGTGGTCGAGAATATTGCCGACGGCAAGATTCTCGACTTCTACTACATGCCCGAGCGTGCCCACTTGGAAGTCGACGAAGGCCAGATCATTTCTCCGGGTACATTGGTGGCCAAGACGCCGCGTGAAGCGTCGGGAACCCAGGACATCACCGGTGGTCTCCCTCGCGTGACCGAAATTTTCGAGGCCCGCAAGCCGCGCGACCCGGCGGTGATCGCCGAAATCGACGGAACGGTGGAAATCTTGGGCGAGAAGAAGCGCGGCAAGCGCTCCATCGTCGTCCGTAGCGAAACCGGGATCGAGCGCGAGCACTTGGTCACGCACAGTAAGCATTTGCGCGTGCATGCCGGCGACAAGGTGCGGGCTGGCGAGGCACTTGTGGATGGACCGCTTGTGCCGCATGACATCCTGCGGATTTCCGGCGAGGAAGCGGTGCATCAGTACCTGACTCGTGAAATCCAGAACGTGTACCGCAGCCAACGCGTGGAAATCAACGATAAGCACATCGAGATCATCGTGTCTCAAATGCTCCGCAAGGTGCGCATCGAATCGCCCGGTGATACGGATTTGCTCCCTGGCAGCGTGATCGACAAGTACGATTTCCGTCAGGCGAATGATGCGATTTCGAAGTGTCTGAGAATTACGCACAAGGGGGACAGCGAGTTTGCCGAGGGGGCGATTGTTCCCAAGGACGTACTCGAACAAGCGAACGCACAGATAGAAGCGTTGGGTGGCGATTTAGCCAAGGGCGCTCGTCCCAAAATGGCCACCGCCAGCACACAGCTTTTGGGGATCACCAAGGCGTCGGTGCAAAGTTCGAGCTTTATCTCGGCGGCGAGTTTCCAAGAAACGACCAAGGTGTTGACCGAAGCGGCGCTCGCCGGCAAGACCGACTACCTGGTGGGTCTCAAGGAGAACGTGATCCTCGGTCACTTGATCCCGGCGGGCACCGGTTTCCGGACGATTCAGGAAGCGGAAGTCCGGATTCATCCTCACGCCCTCGAAGCCCTCGCGGCCGAGAAGGAACGGGTACTCGAGCGGTCGTTCCCGCTGTTGGATTCCGCACTGCAGGCTCGTGGCGGTGGAGCCCCCAAGAATGGCGAAGGGGCCGATTCGTTCCCAGCCCAACCGGCCTACCAGAGCGAGATCCCCACAGGTCTCGACGCCCTGCTGGGTCTCGGTTCAGTCATGCCCGCAGACCTGCCCATGGACGAGGATTTTGATTCCCCCATCGCGGAGGAATTCAGCGAACCGGCCGACGATCCCCTGGATTTCGCCGGTGAGCCCGATATCGAAGAACTGGCGGACGAAGACGACTTTTAAGCGAGCGGGGGACGTAAGTCCCCTGCAATGCCAGTATCATAGGCGCGAGGCTTATGCCTCTCGTTCGCCCCGACCCGTATAATAGGTGCGTTCCAAAGATTCGAGCGACCCTGGCTCGAACTTTTGGGGGTGGGTTGTGTCGTCGCTTAACGTCATCCAGGAGTAAACCATGCCAGCGGTTATGAATCAGGCCTCCACAACCGTACTGGGTGTGAAGATCACCAGGGACGACGTTCTTCATGCGATGGAGCGGTTCGACGCTAATTTGCGAGCGACCTATCCGTCTGGCAAGTGGAAGAAGTACGCTGTCCAGCACGATGAGAAGAAGTACCCTCCGAAAGACTTGTTGCGGATGGCAACAGACTTAGACAAGGTGCCTGGCGGTGGATCTCCCATCAACAAGCATTTTGAGGCTCTCGGTTTTACGGTCGACTTTATTGACGGGAATCGGCCTATTGCGCCAGTTGATGCGGGAAGCAACGATGAAGACGAGACTTTAATTTCTCTGGAAGTTGATATCGAAAATGCTTTGGTTTCAAATCTCAACCAATTAGAACCCGGTTTGGGCCTCTATCGGGAAGATGATAAAACTGGTCAACAGTATCAGATAAGCTTTGATGGTAAGAAAAAGGGCCGCATTGATATCTTGGCAGTTAGTGAAGTTGGGGACTTCGTTGTCATCGAGATCAAAGCAGGTGAAGCAGATCGAGATGCCTGTGGACAGATCCAAGGTTACATGGGGTGGGTCAAACAGCACATGGCTAAGAATCAAACGGTTCGTGGAATAGTGGTTGCGAATAACTTCACGATTCGAGCCATTTACGCAGCGAAAGTAGTTCCCAATCTCTGTCTCAAGAAATGTCAAATCAACTTCACATTTTCCGACGACAACAGCAACTGAATTGAGTGCTTCCTATGTCCCAAGAGCTAATTGTGTCTGATGCTGCCGTAATGATGGGTAAGCCAGTTATTGCAGGGACGCGCATTACGGTGGAACTGGTGTTGGAAAAGCTGGCGAGCGGCGAGTCCATAGAGCAGTTGTTGGAGGCGCATCCCAGGCTGAGCAAAGAAAGCATTCTTGCCGCAATGGATTTTGCGGCGAAAGCACTGCGTGCTGACGTGGTTTATCCTGTCGCGAGCCATTCCCCATGAACTTGCTCGCCGATGAAAATGTCGATCAGCCAATCGTGAATTGCCTGCGACAAGATGGCCACAATGTGCTTTATATCGCTGAAATGTCGCCGAGCATCCCGGACGACGACATCCTTCAACAGGCTAACAGTTCAGTCTGCCTTGCTTTTGACCGGCGACAAGGATTTTGGCGAGTTGGTTTTCAGGCAGAAGCGAGTCCACGGTGGCGTGGTGCTCATCCGGCTTCAAGGCATCTCGGCCAGCCTCAAAGCTGATATTGTCGCCAACGCCTTTCAAAGCCGAGGCCATGAAATGCTCGGCGGTTTCACGGTAATTTCCCCAGGCATGGTGCGAGTTCGACAGGGCCCTTGACTAGAGGAACTAAGCGTGTATACTTTCCGGTTTCCACATATTTCGACGATTGTCCTTGGAAACGTAGTCGCATGCCAACAGTAAATCAGCTCGTTCGCAAGAACCGCAAGCCGAAGCGCAGGTTCAGCAAGTCGCCCGTGTTGCAGCAATGCCCGCAAAAGCGCGGCGTTTGCTTGCAAGTCCGCACCATGACCCCGAAGAAGCCGAACTCCGCGCTGCGTAAAATTACCCGCGTGCGATTGTCCAACGGCAAGGAAGTCACCGTGTACATTCCGGGCGAAGGCCACAGCTTGCAAGAACACAGCATCGTGCTGGTTCGTGGCGGTCGTGTGCGTGACCTGCCGGGCGTGCGTTACCACGTCGTTCGCGGAGCGCTCGATACCTTGGGCGTCGTCGGCCGCAAGCAATCCCGCAGCCTCTATGGTGCGAAGAAGAGTTAATTAAGCTATTAGCTGTCAGCTATTAGCTGTCGGCCAGAAAAGAATAATCCATCACCTCGCTGAGAGCTGACAGCTAATAGCTGACAGCCACATAACATGCCTCGCATTACCGCAAGTCGTAAACAGTTGAAGCCCGATCCGTTGTTCGGTTCGCTCTTGGCCGGCAAGTTCATTAACTGTCTGATGCACGACGGCAAAAAAGCCGTCGCTCAGAGCGTGCTCTACGATGCGCTCGAGATCGTCCGCGAGCGGGTTCCCAACGAAGAACCGATTGCCGTGTTCACGCAGGCCATCGAGAACGTGAAGCCGTCGATTGAAGTTCGCTCGAAGCGCGTCGGTGGTGCCGCCTATCAAGTGCCGATGCAAGTGGGTCGTACGCGTCAGCAATCCTTGTCCTTTCGCTGGATTTTGTCGGCGGTGCGTGACAAGAAGGGCCGTCCCACCGCACAGAAGTTAGCCGACGAGTTGGTCGCCGCCTACAACCGCGAAGGTGCCGCCATGACCAAACGCGAAAACGTGCATCGCATGGCCGATGCGAATAAGGCATTTGCCCACTTTGGGTGGTAGTTGAGGGGATAGTAGCTAGGGGTTGGGGGTTAGGGTGCCACGGCATCCTACCCCGCGGTTCCTGGCTTTTTTTATGCGCGGAGAAGGCTTTTGGCTGTCGGCTCTCGGCTATCAGCAAGAGAGGATATCATGCAAGACTTTCGGAATCTCGAAGTTTGGCAGGTAGCACATCAACTCGCGCTCGAAGTTTATAGAATCACAAAAGAGTTTCCGTCCGACGAACGCTTTGGACTAACATCTCAGTTGCGGCGTGCTGCCTCATCGATAGGGGCAAATCTTGCCGAAGGCTGTGGTCGAGGAAGCGACGCGGATTTCGCGCGATTCGTTCAGATATCGATGGGGTCTGCGAGTGAACTGGAATATCACCTCATCTTGTCACGAGATTTAGCTTACCTTGACAAGAACTTGCATCAACAATTGGAAGTCGAAACGCAACGCGTAAAGAAAATGTTGTCGTCACTATTGCGTAAGCTGAAAGCAAACTAATAATTCCCCGACAGCCGACAGCCGACAGCCGACAGCCGACAGCCGACAGCCGACAGCCCTATGCCCACCTCCCTCTCCAAAATTCGCAACATCGGGATCATCGCCCATATCGATGCCGGCAAAACCACCGTCACCGAGCGGATGTTGTTTGCCAGTGGCGCGAAGCATCGCGCGGGGGAAGTCGATCGCGGCACCACCACCACCGACGACGACGCCGAGGAAGCCGAGCGCGGCATCACGATTTATTCCGCGTGCGTGGCGTTTCCCTGGAACGACGTGCAAATCAACCTCATCGACACCCCCGGCCACGTTGATTTCACCGCCGAGGTGGAGCGTAGCCTGCGCGTGCTCGACGGCGCGGTCATCGTATTCAGCGCTCGCGAAGGTGTGGAAGCCCAGAGCGAAACCGTCTGGCGACAGGCCGACAAGTACAAAGTCGCGCGGATCGCGTTCATCAACAAGCTCGACCGCGAAGGGGCCGACTTCGAAGCGGTATTCGGCGAAATTCGTCAACGGCTCCATGCCCGACCCGTCGCAATCCAAATCCCCGTTGGTTTGGGCCCAGCGCATGTGGCCGATTCCTTCCGCGGGATCATCGACCTCGTGACCATGAAAATCCTCACGTTCCCCGAGGGGAAAGAAGGTCGCAAGATTGTCTCAGCCGAGATTCCCGAGGATCTCACCGATCTCGCCGCGATGTGGCGCGATGACCTGCTCAGCGAACTCTCGAATTTCAGCGATGAGTTGATGGAACTTGCGCTCGCCGAGCAGCCCGTGCCCGCCGCGCTGATTCACAAGGTGCTACGCGACGCGACGATCCATTTGCAAATTCAACCCGTGCTTTGTGGCTCAGCGCTGCATGGGGTCGGCGTGCAACCGCTGTTGGACGGCGTGGCTGCCTACTTGCCGAATCCCACCGAAGTGCCGCCGGTCGAGGGGTTCGACCCTTCCGGCAAGACCGAGCATCATCGCAAGTCGCATGCGAAACACGACGACGAGCCGCCGGTGAAAGTCATGCGCAGGCCCGACCCCGATGAGCCGTTTTGCGGCTTGGTGTTCAAGGTGTTGCCCTACAAGACGGGCGATTTGGCGTGGGTGCGAATTTATTCGGGTACACTCAAAGGAAATAGCCGCGTGCTGAACGCCACGCGCGATAAAAAGGAAAACGTCGCGCAGCTCTGGCGGATCCACGCGAGCAAAAAAGAAGAACAACTCGAATCGGCCCAGGCCGGCGACATCGTCGGTGTTATCGGCCTCAGGGATTCGATCACCGGCGACACACTCTGCGACACTCGCGCTCCGATTGTGCTCGAATCCATCGAGTTCCCCGAGACGGTGATCTCGATGGCCATCGAACCCGAGAGCACGGCCGACAAGAAAAAACTCTCCGACGCGCTCGCCATGCTCCGCAAGCAAGACCCCACCTTCGCGGCGAGTGAAAACGAAGAGACCGGCCAGACCCTCATCAGCGGCATGGGCGAGTTGCATCTTGAAGTGATTCAACACCGCCTCGAACGAGATTTTGGTCTTAACGTGAAGGTCCACAATCCCCGCGTAAGTTACCGCGAGTCGGTGGCGAGTTCAGCCGAGGGGGTCGGCGACTGCAATCGGCTCATCAACGGCATGCAGCATGTCGCCGAGGTGCGCGTGCGGGTTGAGCCGTTCGAGACGAACGTCGGCGGAAACATTGCCACCAACGCGCTCGATCATGGTTTGCCCAACGACATGCTCACGGTGGTGCTCGAAGAACTCGAAAACGCGGCGCAAGGTGGCGGGCTGCTGGGCTTCCCCCTCATGCGTCTCAAAGTCACTCTCTTTGGCGGTAAGTTCGACGAAACAGGCGGCACCGAAATCGCCTTCCGCACCGCCGCGAATCTGGCTTTCGACGCCGCTCTTCGCGCGGCGGGGATCGTGCTCTTGGAGCCCATCATGCGGCTAGAGGTTTCCACCCCTGATGCGCATGTGGGCGATCTCATCGGCGATCTGCAACAACGCCGCGCGATCATCAACGACCAAGAAGCCCGCAGCGGCCGCACGGTCATCCACGCCGAAGCCCCGCTGGCCGCCCTCTTCGGCTACTCGAGCGCGATGCGCAGTTTAAGCCAAGGCCGCGCGAGTTGCTCGATGCAGCCGAGCACGTACCACGCTGCGCCGGAAGAAGTGCTCAAGAAGTTTCTGTAGGGAAACGAGGATTTGAGGCGATTCTGGCTGTAGTTCTTGTGCATTAATTTGCTGCTTTTTCTTGACTCAGCATGAATTTCGTTGCAATTGCGCTGGGGGGGGGGGTATCATATTTGAGGATTGCGCTTACTGTCCATGCCCACCTTTCTTGAGATATATCATGGCACGACTATCTTTCATTTGCCTATTCACGATCGCTTTCCTGCACTGCGCGTGCAATGACGCTGTGGCTCAGTTCACGACGATACTTAACATTCCACCCGATCCGAACGTCGGAGACGGCGTTGTTATTGGATCGAATACCCAGCTCAATTTGAGTGGTGGTGGATCGATAGGTATCAATAGTGTATTCGATGCTGGGAGTCAGGCTAACATTTATGGAGGCACAATTGGGAGAAGGTTTAGTAGCTCGGCATTAAGCGACATAAACTTCTATGGCAGCCAATTCCGCCTCGACGGAGCTTTGATTCCGAGTCTAGAAAATACAGGCGATACCTTGCCTCTTAATGTTCCTGTTAATTCCGTCTTTAGTGGGATTTTTGCAAATGGTACTCCCTTTATTTTTCACAAAGAGGTGTTTGGCGACGGTTCGTTAACGCTTCATGAAGCGACATTAGCTCCCATAGGCCCTACAACGATTGACGCTTCTGTTGATCCGATCCCACAAGGCGTTCGTGAGGGCCAATCCATTACAGTTGGTCCAGGTTCTAGGATTCTCCAAGATTTTAGACTTGGTAGAGGAAGTAGTCTAAACGTCACGGGAGGTTCTGTGGGCAGTGTCAATCATGTTATTGGCAGTCGGCTTCGAGCAGTTGGGGCGGAGATAAATCTGCTCTCTGGCGAGATTGGCACAGATTTTTCGGTTCATGATGGAAGTGTAGTAAATATCGAAGGTGGTTTTATTGACACCTTCTTTTTGGCTAACAATCATTCGGTCGTGAATATGTCTGGCGGTTCGGTTGCGGGAGGACGAGCCGCTGGCCAGAGTATTATCAACCTAAGTGGAGGCACCCTGGGGGCGTTTTCCAATAGTTTTATCGTCGAAGAAGGTAGCATCTTGAATATTTCAGGTGGAACCAACGGAGTCGATGGCGATGCGAATGCCGGCAGTACGGTCAATGTTACGGGTGGCGTACTCGGTTTCCGTTTTGATGCTAATGAGGGAAGCACCGTAAATATTTCTGGGGGAGAAGTTGGTAGTCAGTTCACCGCACGTCCAGGAAGTTTGGTTAATGTTACGGGTGGGGTATTAGGCGCTAACTTTCTGAATCTTGCGACTGTAAACATTAGTCCGACATTCCCCATATGGACTGAGCCTGGA